>CANPET010000014.1 GCA_947573465.1 uncultured Eubacterium sp. | reverse complement strand
TAAAAGTTGAAAAATATAAGAAAAAGGGGGATACCGCTTATAAAATAATATCTAATATTAAAAAAATGAAGGCATATGAATATGATGCTCTTTCGGAGGGAGAACGCATGAATACAACTCTTCATAAACAAAAGGTATATGAAGATTTGAATCCTTTAAAACAATATGCTTTTTCTGATAAAAATGTTTATATACAAGCAAATTCTAAGAATATAGCAAAAAATGTTCTTGAGGTAATGCAGTCTTATGGTTTAGGTGAATTTGCTGAAAAATGTAAATTGAAAATGAATTTTTCTTATATACTTAAAATGCCATATAAAGTAAAGAAAACGAATGGAAAGAGATTAAAGTCAGATAAAACAGTAGTATCATATAATTACACTTATAAAGGAGAAAAAGCAAAGTTTAAGAAACTGAAATATAAAAGGTTTTTAAAATATGATAATTTTTATGTTTCAACAACAGGAAAAACAAAGACAGAGTTAGAAAAAGAATATTATGATAATGTTAAACAGGATGGAGCTAAGTTTACAGCGACTACTACAGATTATAAGAATTATAAGATCATAAATAGTAATAAGAATAGAGAGAAATCCTATTATCATTATTCATTGATGAATAGTGGTGAGGATGAAGAAGAGGGGTATGGAGCATGGACTGAAGTTTCTTCAAGAAAACAAAACACGACAATTCGTTTAAATACTGCTTACGAAAATAATGAAATAATGGTAAATTTAATTGATCAATATGGAAATTGGGATGAATTTTATATAAAAGTTGTGAAATAAAGTGATAAATTACAATTAGAAAAATTAAAAGATGTTGCATCATTATGGAAGGATGTATTTGTATGATATAATAGATATAAAAAAAGAAACGAGCAACCTTTTCCAAGAATAATCTTTTACTCAGCACAAAACCCATTTCTTTATAGTGGCATTGTATCAAATAGCGACTAAGTTTGCAATAAGTTTTTAGTATGGCTTATTTCTGCAAAGTTTGGTATAATATATAAACTGTTATTTTTTGTAACAAAGGAGAAATATAATGAATAATTTTTTTGGCATGCTTGCCAGAATGAAGTATATCAATCGTTGGGGATTAATGCGGAATACCAATAATGAAAATATTGCAGAACACAGCTTGCAGGTGGCAGTAATTGCACATGCTTTGGCTGTTATTGGAAATGTACGTTTAGGGAAGAATTTAAATGCGGAACATATTGCAATGATGGGGATTATGCATGACACCAGTGAGATAATTACAGGAGACTTGCCAACACCGATTAAATATTATGCTCCGGAAATAAGAGATGCTTATAAAAAGGTGGAACATATTGCTGCAAATCAACTTCTATCAGAAATTCCTGAAGATATGCGTGATGCTTACAAAGAGATTTTAATTGAGAATGAGAGCGAAGAGTGGAAATATGTTAAAGCAGCGGATAAGCTTTCAGCATATATTAAGTGTATTGAAGAAAAAAATACAGGGAATAAGGATTTTTCAAAAGCAGAGACTGCTATTAAACAGGCATTAGAAGAGATGAATATGGAAGAAACCAATATTTTTATAGAGGAATTTCTCGCATCATATACGATGACATTAGATGAGATTAATAAAATATAATTGATATTGTGAGATAAATAGAACAATATTATTTAGGAATATACTAGAAAGAACCAGCTGGGAGATAAAATGGGAAAAGCAGTATTCATCGCGGAGAAACCAAGTGTTGCCGCAGAGTTTGCAAAAGCGTTAAAATTGAATACAACAAGACGGGACGGATATATGGAGAGTGACAAGGCAATCGTTACATGGTGTGTAGGTCATCTGGTCACAATGAGTTATCCGGAAGTTTATGATGAAAGATATAAAAAGTGGAATTTGAGAGATTTGCCATTTATACCTGAGGATTGGAAATACGAAGTGATTCCCGGGGTAAAAAAGCAGTTTCAGATTGTTAAGGATATATTAAACCGTGATGATGTAGACACAATTTATGTGTGTACAGACTCGGGACGTGAGGGAGAATATATTTACAGACTGGTTGCGCAGGAAGCAGGAGTTAAAAATAAGACAGAAAAGCGCGTATGGATAGATTCACAGACAGAGGAAGAGATTCTCAGAGGTATCAGGGAAGCAAAAGATTTGAAAGAATATAATAATCTGTCTGATGCAGCATACCTTAGAGCCAAAGAAGATTATCTGATGGGAATTAACTTTTCAAGGCTTCTTACATTGAAGTATGGAAATTCTATTCAAAACTTTTTAAAGGATGGGTGGAAGTCCATTAATGTAGGTCGTGTTATGACTTGTGTTCTTGGAATGATTTGTAACAGAGAGCGGGAAATCAGAAACTTTGTAAAAACACCTTTTTATCGTGTGATGGCACAGACAAATATTTCTGGACGTATGATTGATACGGAATGGAAGGCTGTAAAAGGTTCAAAATTTTATGAATCTCCATTATTGTATAAAGAAAATGGATTTAAAGAAAAGACGACTGCGCAGGCGTTGATCAATGCATTAGAAAAGCATGGTCCGGTTCAGGTTGATGAAAATAATCAACAGGAAATGAAGGCATTTAAAGAAGTGCAGGTAAAACAACCTTATCCATTAGAGATGACAATCAAGTCAATCACCATGAAGGATGAGAAAAAACAGCCGCCATTATTATATAATCTGGCAGAATTACAAAATGACTGTTCTAAGATGTTTAAAATTAGTCCGGATGAAACATTAAATGTGGTTCAGCAGTTGTATGAGGCGAAACTTTGTACTTATCCGAGAACAGATGCCAGAGTTCTTTCTACGGCTGTCTGTAAAGAAATACATAAGAATATTGGTGGTCTGCAAAATTATGGACCATGTGCAGGATTTGCAAAAAATATATTGGCAAATGGATTATATAAAGGTTTAGAAAAAACAAAGTATGTTGATGACAAAAAAATCACAGACCATTATGCGATAGTGCCTACTGGTCAGGGACTGGCAGGACTTGCAAAGCAAAAGCCAATCAATCAAAAAGTTTATATGGTGATTGTACGCCGGTTTTTAAGTATTTTTTATCCACCTGCGATATATAAAAAAGCAACATTGACAGGGATTATGCCTGCGACCTTTTCAGATGGAACCACAACAACAGAGCAGTTTTCATCTAATTTTAAAATTTTAGTACAGAAAGGATATTTTGAGATTGCAGGTGTTCCAAAAGAAAAGAAAAAGAATAATAAACCAGGTGAAATAAAAGATAATAAAGAAAAGGATAGTGAGAATACAGAAAATCAGGATGAAGAAAATATGGAACAAAGTCTTGATGAAGAATTCTTTAATTTGTTGTATAATATGAAGAAGGGAGATAAAATCCCGGTAACAGAGTGTAATATTAAGGAAGGAGAGACAACTCCACCGAAAAGATATACGTCAGGTTCTTTAATACTTGCCATGGAAAATGCAGGACAATTAATAGAAGACGAGGATCTTCGTGCACAGATAAAAGGTTCAGGAATTGGGACCAGTGCAACAAGAGCTGAGATTATAAAGAAACTGACAAATATCAAATATATTGCTTTAAACAAAAAAACACAGGTTATTACACCTACACAGTTAGGTGAGATGATATTTGGAGTGGTGCATGGCTCCATAAAATCACTATTGAATCCGGAACTTACAGCCAGTTGGGAACTGGGGCTTACACAGGTTGCAGAAGGACAGATTACAGCTGACGAATATATGGAAAAGTTAAATACTTTTATTAAAGGCAGATTCAATAATGTAATTAATTTAAATAATGCAGGACAGATGACTAGTTATTATAATTATGTAGCACAGTTCTATAATAAAAGGAGGGCAAAATAATGTGTGGAATTGTAGGATATGTAGGAGAAAGAGATTGTACGGATGTACTTTTAAACTCTTTATCAAAGTTGGAATATAGAGGATATGATTCAGCAGGAATTGCAGTATTTGAAAATGGTCAGATTACTGTTGAAAAGTCTAAGGGAGAATTGCAGAATCTGAGAGATAAAATCAGTGAAAATCATAAGCCGGATGGACATTGTGGTATTGGACATACAAGATGGGCAACCCATGGTGAACCGTCAGACATTAATTCACATCCTCATGGCAGCAAGAGAGTCACTATAGTACATAATGGTATTATAGAGAATTATAAAGATATCAAAAAGTTTTTAATTGGAAAAGGATATTCTTTTGAAAGTGAAACAGACACTGAGACAGTGGCAAAATTACTGGACTTTTATTATGATGGAGATCCTATTGATGCGATTGTAAAGGCTTTAAAAGATATCAGAGGAGCATATGCTCTTGGAATTATGTTCAGAGAATTTCCAAATAAAATTTTCGCTGTAAGAAAAGACAGTCCGCTGATTATCGGAGTGGGAGAAGAAGAGAATTTTATTGCATCAGATGTTCCGGCAATTTTACAGTATACTAGAAAATATTATCTGTTAGAAGAAAATGAAATTGCTACAATCAAGGCAGACAGAGTAGAGTTTTGTGATATTCACAAAAAAGAGATTGTTAAGGAAGTTAAGATTTCAGATCTTGATATGGATGCTGCTGAAAAGGGTGGATATGAGCATTTCATGCTAAAAGAAATTCATGAACAGCCTACAGCAGTAAGAACAACTATTGCTCCAAGAATTGTTGACGGTATGCCAAATCTTTCAGAATGTGGAATTACAGAAGAAAGTTTAAAAAATGTCAGAAAAATCTTTATTGTAGCATGTGGTACAGCGATGCATGCAGGTATGGTAGGAAAATATGTTATTGAAAAATTAGCAAGATGTGAGGTTACTGTAGATATCGCATCAGAATTCCGATACAGAGATCCGATTGTAACACCTGATGATTTGGTAATTGTCGTTTCACAGTCTGGTGAAACTGCCGACACAAAAGCAGCATTGCATTTGGCACACGAAAAGGGAGCTAAGGTACTGGCTGTTGTTAATGTAAAAGGTTCATCTATTGCCAGAGAGGCCGATATGGTAATTTATACTCATGCAGGTCCGGAGATTTCTGTAGCATCAACCAAGGCCTTTTCTGTTCAGATGGCAGTGATGTATCTTCTTGCCTTTGAAATGGCATATGCAAAGGGACAAATCAGCAAAGAAGAATGTATGAGACTGACAGCAGAGCTTGAGAAGATACCTGAAGTGATTGAGGAAACAATGGAATGTTCAGACAGATGTCAGTATGTTGCAAGCAAGTTAATTACAACATCTAGTTTACTATATATTGGACGTGGACTTGATTATACATTAAGTATGGAAGGCTCATTAAAGTTAAAAGAGATTTCATATATTCATTCTGAAAGTTATGCTGCAGGAGAGTTAAAGCATGGAACTATTTCTCTTGTAACTGACGAGATGCCGGTTATCAGTGTGGCAACACAGGAAGAATTGTTAGAAAAAATGGTAAGTAATATCGTAGAAGTAAAGTCGAGAGGCGCATTTACGATTACTGTATGCAAAAAAGGAACAGAGTTTAATGAAGGCGTAATGGATGAAATCATTGAAGTACCGGTACTTGAAGATGTTTTAATGCCAATGGTAGCAGTAGTACCACTTCAGTTGGTTGCATATTACACAACAGTATTAAAAGGACTGAATGTCGATAAGCCTAGAAACTTGGCAAAATCAGTAACAGTTGAGTAAACGTGAACACAATAAGCGATACAAACATAGAAAGAAAACACGATGCAAGTTTACTTGCAATCGTGATTTTCTTTCTATGTTTACAGCGCGCTTGCGCGCGTAGTTATTGATAAGAGTGGTAAAATTCCACTCTTATCAATAACGAATGTATCGCTTATTTATAGAAAAAGGAGAGAAACCATGTACACAATCAAAGATATGTATGATTTAAATGAAACTATTGCAGCAGAGCTTTTTACAGGAAAGACCTATCCTTGGGAAGTTTTAGCAGATATTGGAGACTTTATTTTGAAATTAGGTTCAACATTGCCGACAGATGAATTCGAACATCCATCAGATGATATCTGGATTCATAAATCAGTCACAGTGGCAAAGACAGCAACATTGAATGGACCATTGATTATAGATGCAGATACGGAAGTAAGACCGGGAGCATTTGTAAGAGGAAAGGTTATTGTAGGAAAAAACTGTGTAGTAGGAAATTCTACAGAATTAAAGAATGTTGTTTTATTTAATACTGTTCAGGTACCACATTATAACTACGTTGGTGATAGTATTCTTGGAACGCATTCGCACATGGGAGCCGGTTCAATTACATCTAACGTGAAATCAGATAAAACTTTGGTAGTCGTTAAGAATGGTACTGAACAGATTGAAACAGGATTAAAGAAGTTTGGTGCAATGCTTGGTGATTATGTGGAAGTAGGATGCAATTCCGTACTAAACCCTGGTACAGTAATTGGAAGAAATTGTAATATTTATCCATTGTCAAGTGTCAGAGGCGTAATACCAGAAGGTCATATTTTTAAGGATAAGGACCACATAGTAGCGAAAAAGTAGGAGGCAGCTGTTATGGCAGCATATATGAAGTATAGTAGAAAAGATTTAAATATATAAAATACATCTAAAAACTTTATTTTGTTAATAAATTGTTAAAAAAACATGTCAAAAAACGGTTAAGATTGACAATATAAAGGGCTTCGTATATAATTCAGTGTGGAATTGTTGAATTGTTTTTATAATTACAGATTCATCAATTTAATGATTTTAAAGAAAAGAGGTAAAGGAAATGGCAACAATTGATTTAAGCAAGTATGGCATCACAGGTGTGAATGAAATAATTCATAATCCTTCCTATGAAAAGTTATTTGAAGATGAGACAAATCCAGAATTAGAAGGATATGAAAAAGGACAGGTAACTGAACTTGACACAGTGAACGTTATGACTGGTATTTATACAGGACGTTCACCAAAAGATAAATTTATCGTTGAAGATGAAAATTCTAAAGATACAGTATGGTGGACTTCCGAAGAATATCCAAACGATAACCACCCAGCATCACAGGAAGCTTGGGAAGCATGCAAGAAGTTAGCTATTGAAGAACTTTCAGGTAAGAAGTTATATGTTGTAGATGCATTTTGTGGAGCAAACAAAGATACACGTATGGCAGTAAGATTTATTATGGAAGTAGCATGGCAGGCACACTTTGTAAAGAACATGTTTATCGTTCCTACAGATGAAGAACTTGAAAACTTTGAGCCAGACTTTATCGTATATAATGCTTCAAAGGCAAAAGTTGAAAACTATAAAGAACTTGGTCTTAATTCAGAGACAGCAGTTTTATTTAATATTACAAGCCGTGAGCAGGTTATCCTTAACACATGGTATGGTGGAGAAATGAAAAAGGGTATGTTCTCAATGATGAACTACTATCTTCCATTAAAGGGTATTGCATCAATGCACTGTTCAGCAAACACAGATATGGATGGAAAGAATACAGCAGTATTCTTCGGTCTTTCAGGAACAGGTAAGACAACACTTTCTACAGATCCAAAGAGATTACTTATTGGTGATGATGAGCATGGTTGGGATGACAATGGTGTATTCAACTTTGAAGGTGGTTGTTATGCTAAGGTTATTAATCTTGATAAAGAATCAGAACCAGATATCTACAATGCAATCAGACGTAATGCTTTATTAGAAAATGTTACTGTTGATGCAGATGGAAAGATTGATTTTGATGATAAGAGTGTAACAGAAAATACACGTGTTTCTTATCCGATTAATCATATTGACAATATTGTTCGTCCAGTGTCTACAGCACCAGCTGCAAAAGATGTTATCTTCTTATCAGCAGATGCATTTGGTGTATTACCACCAGTATCTATTTTGACACCAGAACAGACACAGTACTATTTCTTATCAGGATTTACTGCAAAACTTGCAGGTACAGAGCGTGGAATTACAGAACCTACACCAACATTCTCAGCATGTTTTGGTCAGGCATTCTTAGAGCTTCATCCTACAAAGTACGCTGAAGAACTTGTTAAGAAGATGGAACAGAATGGAGCAAAGGCTTACTTAGTAAATACAGGATGGAATGGAACAGGAAAACGTATCTCTATTAAGGATACCCGTGGAATCATTGATGCAATCTTAAGTGGTGATATTAACAATGCACCGACAAAGAAGATTCCTATGTTCAATTTTGAAGTTCCTACAGAACTTCCAGGTGTTGATCCAGCAATCCTTGATCCTCGTGACACATATGCAGATGCTTCTGAATGGGAAGCAAAGGCAAAAGATCTTGCAGAAAGATTCAATAAGAACTTTGTTAAATATACAGCAAACGAAGCAGGAAAGGCACTTGTTTCAGCAGGACCTACTTTAGACTAAATACAATTGATATAAATAAATGCGAAGACTCTCTTAGAAAGTTTACTTTCGAAAGGGAGTTTTCCTTTACTTAGTCATGGGTTTCTGTTGAAAAACAGAAAAAATTGGAAAACGAAAAACATTGCAAAATATAGTGAGGTAGATTATAATAAAAGTACCTGAAGTGTTGATAAACCTGCTAATTTGAACCTACAGTTTGATGAAAGGGATTCCTATATCTCTAAAGGGATGTCAGGCCTCGTTTCAGTGGAAGGCAGTAACTTTAGATGCGGTTGCCCACCTGGCGTATGCTAGGACTCAAAACGCAGGACGGCACCTCGGGTATACATAAGAAAAGAAACGCAGCATTTTATAATGTTGCGTTATTTTTTTCTTCTCAGATATTTGAATGAATCGTTTTACGAAAGATAAAGAGGAAGTGTGTATTTCAGTAATGAAATGAACATACTATAGAATTATAGGCAGGTGAGATTATATGAAAAAAATAATAATTGCATTATCTTGTATTGTTATTATAAGTGTGTGTATATTGAATTATCAATGTCAGGAAACTTTTATTGAAGTGAACAAAACAAATAACAAAGAAGTTGTAACAGTAGAGCAGAAAAAAGATGAATTATTAGAAATAAATAAAAATGTTAGTCATTCGCATAAAAAAAGTTATGTAAATATTGTAATTATGAATGATGGTTATCGTTCCGTATATCATAAGAATATAAATATAAAATCAAAAAATTTAAATTTATATTACGGAAAAAATTTTAGAAATAAAGTAAATAAAAAAAGTGTAAGTCTGAATGAAAACAGCAAATATTTTAAAGATAATAAAGTATTGAAAATAAGTACAAAAGATAGAATGAGTTTTGTTGGATATAATGTGGAACATAATTCTCCTACATATGCAGATACATTTTATGTGTATAAGACCGGCAGTGGTCTGGTGCTTGTGAATCATGTTGAGTTAGAGGAATACATTGCCAGAGTGATTTCCAGTGAAATTGGCGAGGATGCACCACTAGAAGCTTTAAAAGCACAGGCAGTGTGTGCTAGAACATATATTTTAAAATCAAAAGAAAAGGACTATAAAAAATATAATGCAATAGCAAATGATAGTACAGATTTTCAGGTGTACAATAGAATCAGTCCGGGTAAGAAGTGCTATCAGGCTGCAGAGGATACAGCAGGAATTGTCATGATGTATAAAAAGAAATTGATTAATGCATATTATTTTTCCACATCCTGTGGTTATACAACAAATTACAAAATATGGGGAAAAGAGAAGAAAGTATATCTAAGAGGGGAAAATGTAACAAAAGAAGAGGCAAAAGATTTAAAAAATCAGAAATCTTTTGAAAAATATATTAAGAGTTGTCCCAAAGCATATGAAAGCAGTTGTCCTTTTTATCGATGGGAAACTAGTTTGACATCACAACAAATAATAAATGGTATCTATCATCTGACAGGCAGTGATATTGGAACAATTAAAAAAATTGAAGTGAATGGAAGAGGAGAAGGAGGAATTGCCTCGCAGATTACTGTTTATGGAAATAAGAAACAAGTCATTATAAAAAAACAAAATGATATTAGAAAGGCATTTTGTTCTATTTATGCGAAAATAAAATTGCAAAATGGAGAAGTCAGGACAGGTATGGAGATGCTGCCAAGTGCGTTTATTCATATAGAAAAAGCAGGAGATAATTATAAAATATATGGTGGTGGTTTTGGGCATGGCAGTGGTATGAGCCAGAATGCTGCAATTGAGATGGCAAAAGAAAAAATGACATATGATAAGATATTAAAAAAGTTCTACAATAATGTAGAACTTATCAATCATTAAAAGGATTCTTCAAGAATATTTCTGGATTCAAAAAACTTTGCTTCTGTTTCGGGGTAAAGTTTTTTGTTTATTTCAGCTCCAATAAATAGGATATAAATACAAAAATAAATCCAAAGCATTAAGATAATAAAGGCGGTCAGGCTTCCATACATATAAGACATATTAGAGAAATTGTCTATATAAATAGAAAATACATAGGAAAAAACTAACCAGCCAAGGGAACTGAACATTGCGCCGGGGAGTGTCTTTCGTATTGTAGTTAATTTAAAATTGGCAATTTTATATATAATAATGAAAAATATTGTCAATATTAGAAAGGAAACTAAATAACGTAAAATTAAAGTAAGTACACTGATTTCTTTTAAAAATGGTAATAAAGAAATTAAAAGATTAAAAATACTGTTACCAAATACTAAAAGAACCATTGTGATAATAATAGAAAAAACAAATAGAACAGTATACATCATAGAAATAAATCTTGAAATAAAATAGTTTCTGTTCTGATGTATTTTACTGATTTCATATAATCCAAACATAACAGATAAAACGCCTTTGGATGCAGACCAAATCGCTACAATAGCAGCAATAGAAATTGCAGTTCCTGAAACATGAGTATAAAGTTCTTCAATAATCTGAATCAGAAGTGGTTTGATAGTATCAGGAGCATATGTATTCAGCAGACTAATGATAGACTTAGAAGTGATGCTTGTCATACCAAGAATATTTAAAAATAAAAGTAAAAATGGAAAAATTGATAATATAATAAAAAAAGAAGCCTGAGCTGTATATATTCCTACCCGGTCTTTTGCCATTCTTACGCAGAAATCATATATTCTTAAAATAGGTTGTAAAAGTCTCTTTTTCATAACAATACTCCTATATATTTATAGATTTTATTATACGAGGTTTATAAAATATTATATGTGTGAATTATATCATTTTTTCAATAAACTAACAATTACTGAAAAATATAGTAAAAATCTATGATAAATGTTTTATTGACAGCACCATTGGGGTGTGTTAGAATACATTTATTGTAAAAGGCAGTGATTATGTATAGTAGAGCATTATTATTCCTTTAGAGAGAAGGACTCATCGGCTGAAAGGTCTTTCAGGTAACGGTAATGGTCGAAATTCCCATAGGAGCCGCAGTGGTGAAGGAATAGTAGCCAGTGACGTAAGATGTGCGTTAAACATAGTGAGAGTTCACAGATTCGTGAGAATCAGGGTGGTACCGCGGAATTAGATTTTTCGTCCCTGCATCGTTAGATGCAGGGACTTTCTTTTGCTACTAGTGAGAACAGCATAAAAGAATAAAATAAACAAGGCGAGCTGGCTCGCCATAGTTTGATTTTATTCTTTTATATTGAGCGATTAGCTCAAGTGAGATGAAGCGTAGCGAAATCGAACTGTTCTTAAAATTATACAGCATAAAAGAATAAAATAGAAAGGATAAACATCATGAAAGAAAGATTGCAGGCAATTAAAGAAGAAACAATTGCAAAAATCAAAAATGCTGAGGATATGAGTATTCTAAATAATATCAGAGTAGAGATTCTCGGTAAAAAAGGTCAGTTGACAGAAGTGCTGAAAGGCATGAAGGATGTTGCACCTGAGGACAGACCAAAGGTAGGACAGTTAGTCAATGACACAAGAAAAGCCATTGAAGAAAAGATGGAAGAGGTAAAGAACGAACTGGAAGCGAAGGCAAGAGAAGCAAAGTTAAAGGCAGAAGTTATTGATGTAACACTTCCGGCAAAGAAAAATAAAGTAGGACATAAGCATCCTAATACATTGGCTCTTGAAGAATTAGAGCGTATCTTTGTAGGTATGGGATATGAAGTAGTAGAAGGACCGGAAGTTGAATTTGATTATTACAACTTTGAAGCATTAAATATTCCTGCAAATCATCCGGCAAAGGATGAACAGGATACATTCTATATTAATAAAAATATTGTATTGAGAACACAGACATCATCAGTTCAGGCAAGAGTTATGGAGAATACAAAACCACCGATTCGAATTGTATCACCAGGTAGAGTGTTTAGATCAGATCAGGTAGATGCAACACATTCACCATCATTCCATCAGATTGAAGGTCTTGTAATTGACAAGAATGTTACAATGGCAGATTTGAAGGGAACATTAGAGCAGTTTGCAAAAGAGCTGTTTGGTGAAGATACACAGATTAAGTTCAGACCACATCATTTCCCATTTACAGAGCCTAGCGCAGAAGTAGATGTTACCTGCTTTAAGTGCGGTGGAAAAGGCTGTAGATTCTGTAAGGGAGAAGGCTGGATTGAGATTCTTGGTTGTGGTATGGTTCATCCACATGTTCTTGAAATGGGTGGAATCGATCCAAACGAATATCAGGGATTTGCGTTCGGTGTCGGACTGGAAAGAATTGCATTATTGAAGTACGAAATCGACGATATGAGATTATTATATGAGAACGATGACCGTTTCTTAAACCAGTTTTAGAAAGGAGAATACGTAAATGAATACACCATTATCATGGATTAAAGCATATGTTCCTGATCTTGAATGCAGCGATCAGGAATACATGGATGCAATGACTTTGTCAGGTACAAAGTGTGAAGGATATGAGAGACTAGATGCTGATCTTGACAAGATTGTTGTTGGACAGATTGAAAAAATAGAGAAACATCCTGACGCAGATAAATTAGTGGTCTGTCAGGTAAATATTGGCACGGAGGTCACACAGATTGTAACAGGTGCAACAAATGTAGCAGAAGGACAGAAGATTCCAGTAGTTTTAGATGGAGGAAGAGTAGCAGGTGGTCATGACGGTTCTAAGACAGCAGGTGGAATCAAGATTAAAAAGGGTAAACTTCGTGGCGTGGAGTCAAATGGTATGATGTGCTCTATTGAGGAATTAGGTTCTACTACAGATTTTTATCCGGAAGCACCGGAAGATGGAATTTATATTTTTGATGACAGCGTAGAAGTAGGTGCAGATGCCATTGAAGTTTTAGGACTTCATGAGACAGTATTTGAATATGAAGTGACTTCTAACAGAGTAGACTGCTACAGTGTTATTGGTATTGCAAGAGAAGCTGCTGCTACATTTAGAAAGCCATTTAAGGCTCCAGAGGTAAAGGCAGTTGGAAACATTGGAAATGTGAATGATGAAATTTCTGTAGAAGTAAAAGACACAGAACTTTGCCCTAGATATTGTGCAAAAGTAGTTAAGAACGTAAAGATTGCACCATCACCAGAATGGATGCAGAGAAGACTTTCTGCTTGTGGTATCAGACCAATTAATAACTTAGTAGATATTACAAACTATGTTATGGAAGAGTTTGGTCAGCCAATGCATGCATATGATCTTTCTACAATTGCTGGTAACAAGATTGTGGTTCGTCGTGCAGAAGATGGAGAAAAGTTTGTAACCCTTGATGGACAGGAAAGAGAACTTGACAGCGATATGCTTATGATTTGTGATGGGGAAAAGGCTGTAGGTCTTGCAGGTATCATGGGTGGTGAAAACTCAATGATTACAGATGAAGTACAGGATGTGTTATTTGAAGCAGCATGTTTTGATGGCACGAACATTCGTCTTTCATCAAAGAGAGTAGGGCTTAGAACAGATGCATCCAGCAAGTTTGAAAAAGGACTTGATCCAAATAATGCAGAAGCTGCTATTAACAGAGCATGCCAGCTCATTGAAGAATTAGGAGCAGGTGAAGTTGTAGAAGGTATTGTAGATGTTTATCCGGAAAAGAAAGTGGAGAGAGCAATTCTGTTTGATCCGGACTATGTAAATAATCTGATTGGATTTAATTTGACAGAGGAAGAAATGGTTAGTTATTTCCCTGCATTAGAGTTGAAATATGATGCAGCTACAAAGATGATTACAATACCTACATTTAGACAGGACTTAATCGGAATGTGTGATATTGCAGAGGAAATTACCAGATTTTACGGATATGATAAGATTCCTACGACACTTCCAAGTGGAGAGGCTACTACAGGAAAATTATCTGATAAATTGAGAATTGACGAGATTGCAAGAAGTGTAGCATTATATTGTGGATTTTCTCAGGGAATGACTTATTCATTTGAAAGTCCAAAGGTATTTGATAAACTGTTATTACCAGAGGATAGTGAATTAAGAAAAACAGTAGAAATATCAAATCCATTAGGTGAGGATTTCAGTATTATGAGAACCACACCACTGAATGGTATATTGACATCTCTTGCAACAAACTATAATAGAAGAAATAAAGATGTAAGACTTTTTGAAATGGGTAATATTTATCTTCCAAAGGAGCTTCCTGTAACAGAGCTTCCAGATGAGAGAATGCAGTTTACACTTGGTTTCTATGGCGATGGAGATTTCTTCACAATGAAGGGTGTTGTAGAAGAGTTCTTAGGTCAGGTAGGAATGGACAAGAAGATTAGTTATGATGCAAATGCAGGAAAGACATTCTTACATCCGGGACGTCAGGCAAACATTGTGTACAAAGATACAGTGATTGGATACTTAGGAGAAGTACATCCTTTGGTATGCGAAAATTATGATATGAAGACCAGAGCGTATGTGGCTGTTATTGATATGCCTTATGTATATGAAATGGCTGATTTTGATAAGAAATACGAAGGAATTGCAAAATTCCCAGCTGTATCCCGTGATATTTCTATGGTTGTTCCAAAAGAAATACTGGTTGGACAGATTGAGGCGATTATTGAACAGCGTGGTGGAAAGATTCTTGAAAGCTATAAGTTGTTTGATATTTATGAAGGAGACCAGATTGAAAAAGGATTTAAGTCTGTTGCTTACAATATCGTATTTAGAGCAAAGGATAGAACTTTGGAAGAAAATGATGTTGCCGGAGCAATGAAGAAGATATTGAATGGACTTGAGGGATTAGGAATTCAGTTGCGTGGCTAATAATTGTTATATATTTTGTTTTTAATTATAATTAATGGGGTTGGTATAGTTGAATTGTCAAATGTACCAACCCCATTATTTTAATGTTTATATTTTCTTTGTTTTGATGCCACTAAGTAAATGCTGAAGATTGCCACAAAGAATAGAGCTTCAATTCCAATGTATTTCCAATAGCTTGCATAAGACATTGTTTCGCCGGAAAAACCGGAGATCATATTGTTTGCTTTAATATACCAGTAGGCAGGAAGAAATCTTGAAATAACAAGGATTCCTGTGCCTAGGAGCCATTGTGGAACAAATATACCACAAAGGAAACTCATTCCAAGTCCAATAACATTGGAAAGCATGTTTAATACATTTTTTGATACAGAAAAAGTACTAATTAATAACGTGATGGCTACACATATTATGAAAAACATAAAGTTATTGAGGATACAAAGTAATCCGGCGCTGCTAAATAGAAAATTAAATCCGGCAAGTATTCCACAGAGTATTAAAAAGAGTAACCATATTACGAGTCCCCAAATGATGCAGCCGAAAGTTAACTGAAAATTTTTTGATTTCAGTGTTAATGCTGAACAGTTCATACGGCTTTCAATATCTTTTTTTCTAAAAGAAATGAGTATTGGTGCCATTCCTAAGATTAACATGGAAATAAGCACATATGGCAGATATTGAAAATAGTAATAAATATAATCTGACGTGGAAGACTTTTTGTTTTCAAAATCGACCATAGATACATCGTTATCGGACAAAAGTGCAGAAGTTGTTTTCTTTAATGCTTCATCTAAAGTAAAACCACCTGTCGTATATAAAGTAGCGGTACGTATATATTCGTCAATTTGCTGTTGTGCAAAATAACTGCTGGTACTGTCAAATAACTTACTGTGTGAAAGCAAGTTGTCGGTGTCTCCTGAAAGAAGTTTCTTTTCAAAATCTTTCTCAATAAAAAGAATATAGTCGACTTTTGCCTGATACAGATTATCCTGCAATATATCCTTATCTGTCGTTTTCAAATCAATGACATGATGTTTTTTTTCAAGATAATTTTTGAGTGAACTACTGGCAGAACTATTATCTTTATCAATAATAGAAATATTGATAGAAGAAGCAGTAAAGTTCTTTTTGCTGGTGTCATCTGCACTGGAAGAAACCATAATGGATATAATCAAAAAAACGAAAAGGTAAATCAGTGATTGGGCAAAATGCTTTTTCGCAATTTTGAAAAATGTTTTAAAGACTTGCATATTTTTTCCTCCTTGTAAGTAAAAATCCACCAATTGTGAATATTGTAATCATAATTATCAAAGAAATGATATCACGTGAATATCTTTCGAAGGTATCATATACAGAAAGCGAGTAAAACGAATCTGAAATGATTACAGCAGGATTAATTCTATTTAAAAGAGGGCAGATGTCTTCAATAATCTGTTTCATACCCCCTACCATAAGACCGCTCAAAAAACAGGAAGTCATCACAACAGATAAGACAATGCCGTTTTTAACGTGGTCACTGGCCGTGCCGAAAGAGCCGATAAAAAATCCAAAAGATATACCGGTCAGTGTCGACATAAATAAGGTCAGTATTTCCAGTGGAAGATGTGCAGTCAAATCAACTTTCAGAACTGCCACAAGGAAAATATATGCAATTAAATTACAGGTAAAATTGAATCCAACATGGGAAATAAGTTCGCCAATAATTGATTTTAATTTATGCATTGGGGAAATGCAGCGTCTGGCTCCCAAAAAGGATAGATTTCCCTGATTTTGAATCGCAATATACATTCCGGACATGGAGGTAAACAGACATGCCATTGCTAATAAATTATAAAAATATTGTGTAAAGTTGTCTGAATTTTCCCGGTCTGTCAGCAAGACTTTGTTGCTGTAAGTGACTTCAGATGTCATATTTTTAATAGCATTTTGTAATTTATCAGGATGATTCATTGCAATATCCATAAAAGCATCTTTGGACACG
>CANPET010000013.1 GCA_947573465.1 uncultured Eubacterium sp. | reverse complement strand
CTTTGCACAATTAAAAAACTCCATATTATGTCCTAATCTATCCAGACTCGCAGTATCAAGAGAAATAAACAAATCGAAAACTGTACCATCATATCCATCAGTTTCAATCTGGTCTGTATTCTGAATCAGTCGAAACTTTTCATCTACAAACTCAAGAAAAACCCTCACCTGAACATCCGGTCTGTTTTTTTTCAAATAATTATATAATGTCATGCACGAACCAACACAGTCTCCATCTGGTCTGATATGTCCTGCAATTCCCACTGTTTTTGCATCACCAATAATTTCATCTATCTTCTTCATTTTTGCAACTTTACTCCACAACTTTTTATTTCCTATGCCTTACTACATTTTACCTGTCTGGCATATTTAATTCAGAATAACATCAATAAAAAAATTACTCTTCATCCTCTTTTTTTAAGTCATCAATTAATTTTGACATCTTCATACCATACTCTATTGACTCATCCATAATAAATCGAATCTCTGGAGTATTACGAAGATTTACAGTTCTTGCAAGCTCACGGCGGATAAATCCGGCAGCACTTTTTAATCCTGCCATCGTATCTGCCTTTGCCTGCTCATCTCCTAACACACTGATATATGCTTTGCAGGTTTTCAGGTCCGGTGCAACTTCTACAGCAGTAACTGTAGTCATAATACCAATACGTGGGTCTTTCAACTCACGTATGATATTACTTAATTCCCTTTGCACCTCGCCATTGATCCTTGTATTTTTAATACTATTCTTTCTCATTATCACTCCTTATGTTCAAGATAAAGCCAACTCAAAAATCTACGATTTTTTCGCTGTTTGGCATTCGCCAATTTTCATTCAATCAAAACCTACCTACGAATACAAGTATTCACCGTAGTTTTTGATTGAATGGAACTTTATCTCGGTACTTCTACCATAATATACGCTTCAACCTGGTCACCCTCAGCAATTCCGTTAAATCCATCAAATACAAGACCACATTCATATCCTGCCTTAACTTCCTTAACATCATCCTTAAATCTCTTAAGAGATGCCACAGGTCCTTCATAAATCTGTGTTCCTTCTCTTGAAACCCTTGCTGAACAGCCTCTCTGCATCATACCATCTAATACGTAAGAACCTGCAATATTTCCAACACCGGAAGCTTTGAAAATCTGACGAATTTCTGCATGACCAATTATCTTTTCTTCATAAATTGGTTCTAACATCCCCTTCATTGCACGCTCAATATCATCAATGGCATTATAGATTACAGAGTAAAGTCTCAAATCAACATTTTCATTATTCGCTGTTGCCTCTGCCTGTGTATCTGGTTTTACGTTAAATCCTAAGATGATTGCATTGGATGTAGATGCAAGAATAACATCAGATTCATTAATTGCACCAACACCACCATGAATTACTTTTACTTCTACTTCCTCATTAGAAAGTTTTAACAGACTCTGTTTTACAGCCTCTACAGAACCCTGAACGTCAGCCTTAATAATTACATTTAATTCTTTCAATTCTCCTGCTTCAATCTGTGAATTCAAATCGTCAAGAGAAATTCTGAACTTATTCGATTCCATAAGTTTTGCCTTGCTGTCTTCAACGAATGTATTTGCAAAGTCTTTTGCTTCATTGGCTGTCTCTGTAGAAACAAATACTTCTCCTGCGTTTGGAACACCACTGAGACCTAAAATCTCAACTGGAGTAGACGGTCCTGCTGTCTTGATTCTGTTTCCTTTATCATCTGTCATCGCTCTTACTTTACCATGGTTTGCACCGGCAGCAATATGAGCACCAACATTTAATGTTCCCTTCTGTACTAATACTGTAGCAACAGGTCCTTTACCCTTATCAAGTTTTGCCTCAATAACAATACCTCTCGCCTGACGGTCTGCATTTGCTTTCAATTCTAATACATCTGCCTGTAATAATACCATTTCAAGAAGGTCATCAATACCTTCTCTTGTATGGGCTGAAACCGGAACCATTTCTACATTTCCACCCCAGTCAGCTGCTAACAGTTCATGCTCAGCAAGTCCCTGCTTTACTCTGTCAATGTTAGCACCCGGCTTATCAATCTTATTAATGGCTACGATAATTTCAATTCCGGCAGCCTTTGCGTGATTAATTGCTTCTACTGTCTGTGGCATAACACCATCATCTGCGGCAACTACTAAGATAGCAATATCTGTTGACTGTGCACCACGCATACGCATGGATGTAAATGCCTCATGTCCCGGTGTATCAAGGAATGTAATTGTCTGGTCATTAATCTTAACGACTGATGCACCGATATGCTGTGTAATACCACCAGCCTCGCCTGAAATAACATTTGTTTCTCTGATAGCATCAAGAAGAGATGTTTTACCGTGGTCAACGTGTCCCATAACACATACTACCGGTGGACGTTTCTCCATTAATGACTCATCTTCTGCCTCTTCTTTCAGAAGTTCCTCAATCATGTCTACCTTTTCTTCTTTTTCGCACATGATTTCATATCCTAATGCGATTTCTTCAGCACTATCGAAGTCTACTTCTGTATTCACAGTTACCATCTTTCCTTCTAAGAATAACTTCTTAATCAGGGTAGATGCTGTCATTTTCATTTTTTCTGCAAGATCACCAATAGTTATGAAGTCAGGAACCTGAATAATCTTAATCTCTTCCTTTTTCTCTTCCTTCTTCTTTGGTTTTTCCATCATTGGCTTAGAGAAATCATTTCTCTTGCCATTCTTGCCTCTTCTGCCGCCATCTTCGTAATTCTTTTTATTACGCTCCTGCTTATCCTGACGTATTTTATTTTCTCTCGTTTTTCTGTTTTTATCCTGAATTGGCTCTGCAGGAGTTTCATTTCTGTCATTTCTTCTGAAATTGTTCCTGTCATTTCCATTTCTGAAATTATTTCTGTCGTTATTTCTATCATTTCCATTTCTGAAATTGTTTCGGTCGTTGTTTCTGCCATTTCCATTTCTGGAATTGTTTCTGTCGTTATTTCTGTCATTTCCGTTTCTGGAATTATTTCTGTCATTACGGCCATTGTTAAAATTGCGGCCATCCTTATTATTTCTATTATCTCTGCCGTTATTTCTGTCATTATTTGGACGTCTGTTATCCTGCTGTCTATTGCCCTGTTGTCTGCTTCCCTGTGCCCTGTTACCCTGCTGTCTATTATCTGTTCTGACATTTTCTGTCTTTTCAACTTTCTGCTCTACAGTTTTTACTTCCTGCTGCTTTTCAGCTGTTTTCTCTTTTATGCTTTCCTCTGCTTTTACAGGAGTTTCCGTCTGAACCGGCTTTTCTACTTTAACAGTCTCTTCCTCTGGTACAGTCTTAGGCGCTTCCTGAACCACTTCCTTAACCGGAGTTTTTACCTCTTCCACAACAGGCTCTGATTTTACTTCCTGTTCAGCGACAAGTGGTTTTACTTCCTTCGTCTCTACACTTGGCTTTTCTTCTGATGAATGTCGTGAGCGGCGACGATGTTCCCCATCACTACTATGTCTGCGTCGTCTTCTTTCCCCATCACCATGTCTTCTCTCACCGGTTCTGACAACACCTTTACTTGTAATCAACTTTCTAGGTTTTGCTTTTTCTTCCTTCTTTTCTTCTGCCTTTTCTTCTTTCATGTCTTTCTTCTCTTCTTTTACTTCTTCTGTTTTATTTTTAGAGAATTTCTTTTTTACAAAGGCAATCTGCTCTTCATCGATAGAACTCTGTGCCTTTACTTCCATCCCCTTTTCTTCCAGTGCATTTACGATATCTGCACTTTTTATTTCTAATTCTTTGGCTAATTCATGTACTCTCATCTTTGACATTTACTACCTCCGTCTAATGATTATCTTCTAACAAATTTATGATTGTTCTACTAAAACCTTCATCCATTATAGCAATTGAAGCACGTTCTCCATTTCCTGTGGAATTTCCTAACTCTTCTTTACTTCCATATACAAATACCGGAATCTGATAATGTTTACATTTATTTAAAAACAGTTTTTTCGTATTATCCGATGCATCCTGAGATACCAATACTAAAAATGCTTTGCCTGTTTTGACTGCCTTCTCTACAGAAAACTCCCCTGCGACCGTTTTACCTGCCCTGGTAGCCAGACCAACCATGGAAAATATTTTATTCATCCATTTCTCCTAACTGCTTTTTCAATGCTTCTACTATTTCTTCACTGACATTTGATATTTTCAGAGTTTTTTCTAACCCTTTATTTTTGATTGCTTTCTCTAAACAATCTGCATCTGCACAAATATATGCGCCTCTGCCGTTTTGTTTTCCTGTTAAATCAACAAAAATCTGATTTTCTTTATTCCTTACTACACGAATTAGTTCTTTTTTGTCTTTTGACTGTCTGCAACCAATACATGTTCTCATCGGAATCTTTCTAACCTGCCCCATATACCATCTCCTATGCTTCTTCTGATTCCTCTACTTCTGCTTCTGCATCGTATTCATCATCATAATATTCTCCATCATAGTATTCATCGTCATAGTACTCACCATCATAATACTCATCATCATAGTAGTCTTCTTCGTTAAATACATATTGAATACCTTCTGCTTTTGCTTGTGACTCACTCTTAATATCAATCTTAAATCCTGTAAGTTTTGCTGCAAGTCTTGCATTCTGTCCTTCTTTACCAATAGCAAGTGATAACTGTAAATCAGGAACTACTACCAATGCCTCCTTATTATCCGGATCAGCAAGAACTGCTACAACCTTTGAAGGACTAAGTGCATTTTCAATTAAAATTGCCGGATTTTCACTCCAGTTAATAATATCCATCTTCTCATCCTGAAGTTCATCAACTACTGCATTTACTCTGGCTCCATTCATACCGACACATGCTCCAACTGCATCTACGTCTTCGTTATTAGACCATACTGCCAGTTTTGTTCTGGAGCCTGCCTCTCTTGCAATACTCTTAATTTCAACAGTTCCATCCTGAATTTCTGTTACTTCCTGTTCAAAAAGTCTCTTTACAAGATTTGGATGTGTTCTTGATACAGTGATTCTAGGACCTCTTCCATTATCCTTTACTTCTGTGACATACAATTTAATTCTGTCATTTGGTCTGAAGAACTCTCCTTTTGACTGTTCTTTTTCCATAAGAACTGTATCAACCTTGCCTAAATTAATGCTAATATTTCTTCCACTAATTCTCTGGACAACACCTGTGATGATATCATCCTGCTTTTCATAATACTGCTCATAGAGACTCTTTCTCTCTTCTTCTCTGATCTTCTGTAAGATACCATTCTTTGCACTCTGTGTTGCAATACGCCCAAAATCTCTTGACTGTATCTCAATATTAACTGTATCTCCAAGATCATAAGATGCTTTAATATTTCTTGCATCTTCTAATGATATCTGGGAAACAGTATTTTCCACCTCTTCTACGACTGTTTTTTGAGAATAGATATGGAATTCCCCTGTTTCTCGATCCATCGTTACTGCCACGTTGTCTGCTTTGTTAAAATTATTTTTGTAAGCTACAACCAGATTACTTTCAATTGCTTCAAATAAAGATTCTTTACTAATTCCTTTTTCCTTTTCCAACACTTCTAATGCTGCAATTAATTCCTTGTTCATTTTTCCAATATCCTCCTAAAAATCAATCGTTAATTTGACGAGCGAAACATTTACTCTGTCTAAATTTATTTCACTACCATCTTCATCTTCGATAGTAATTGTATCTTTATCATAAGACTTTAACAGTCCTACATACTGCTTATTTCCGTTAAGGCTTCGATACAGATGAACCTCAATTTCTTCTCCGATACTTCTGTCAAAATCTCTGTCCTTCTTTAATGGACGCCCCAATCCCGGAGAGCTTACTTCTAATATGTAAGCATCGCTGATGAAATCCTTTTCATCTAACAAATCACTTAACCTCCTGCTGACACCCTCTAAATCATTAATTGTAATGCCTCCCGGTTTGTCAACAAAGGCTCTTAAATACCAGTTACTGCCCTCTTTTACATATTCCACATCTACCATCTCATATCCTTTTTCTTCTAAGATAGGAATCAGTAGTGCTTCTGTTTTTGATTCGTACTCTTCTTTTCTCGACACCTTAACCTCTACCTTTCTGCCCTAATAAAGATATTCTACTCTTCATGAATATTTTATCCGGCTGACATAATAAAGAGCGAACCTTTGCGGTTCGCTCCTTCTACTTTAGTCAATATTTACCATGTAACTATACTACCTCAAGATTAAGATGTCAACCCTTTGTTACCTAACATTTTCAAACATTTCTATCTTCGAATGTTTAATCATCTGCTCATAAAACTTCAATCCCAGCACGGGGAAAAACTTTGATGTGAAATTCATAAACTTTGCATCTTTTCCCACAATCATTCTTGACTTCTGTTTTACAATCTTCTTCACAATCTTTTTTGCTACCTTATCCACTTTAGAAGATGCCATTTTTATCAACCTGCTTTCGGAGACAACATATTGATTTCTAAAAATATCCGTTCTGATAAATCCCGGACAAACATATCCGATATACATTTCTCTGCCAAGCTCTGCTATGAGGATCTCCGTATATGCTTTCAATGCTGCTTTGCTGGCACTATAAATACTTGTTCCAATAATTGCAGCCAAAGCATCCGAACTGGAAACATTCACAATTCCTGCCATAGTAGACTGACGAAGAATTGGCAGCATCGCATTAATTGCATACCTGCATCCATGGAAATTAATATCCATACAAGTATGAACCTGTTCTTCGGTATAGTTCACCGATTTATCAAAAGGTAGAAGCATTCCTGCATTATTTACCAACAAATCAACCTGTATATTCTCTTCCAGAAGTTCTTCTGCAAACAAAGTCCAGTTTTCCTGTACACTTACATCAAATATTCTATAATCAAACTCATCTCTTAAATAAGTCAGTTCTTCTTTTAAACTTTTCATTTTTTCCTCTGATTGTCCGATGCCAATCACCTTACAATTCTGCTCTCTTATCAACTGAACTGTCAATGCTCTTCCTAGTCCTGATGATGCTCCGGTAATCAATATTGTCTTTCCATATATCCAGTCCATAAAAAATTTCATATTCCTTTCAAAAATGTCTTGCAAAATTTCACTTTGCTGTTATAATAATACAGTAACATTTTTTTGGCTCGTTGGTCAAGTGGTTAAGACGCCGCCCTCTCAAGGCGGAATCAGGGGTTCAATTCCCCTACGAGCTGTTTTTCTTTTTGTTTTATTATTATTTTTATTTTTTTCATTTTGCATCTTTTGTAAAAGATGTATTTTCCTTTAGGAGCCACACCGCCGAGGTGTGGCTTTCTTATTCTATTATTTATATCAGAAATGCAACGCACCTCGATTCCGTACCCTTCAGGTACTTCATCGCGTGCGTTGCTCACTAGAAGTCGAAGATGGACAACTGACTGTCCTCCGGCATTCCATCTAACAATCCCAAATCTGACATTGTCTCAATAACCGTCTTACTTAATTTACTCTTCTCTCTCAAATCATTCTTTGAAACAAAAGGTCCATTCTGGGCTGCCACCGCTTCCACTAATGCATCTGCCGCCTTTTCTCCCAAACCTTCTATCGTATCCAGACTCGGCATTAATTTCCCGTCAATAATCTGAAAATCATGGGCCTTTGCCGTGTAAATATCTAACGGTAGAAATTCGAATCCTCTGGCATACATCTCTAAAACAATCTTCATATCTCCTAAAGAATCTTCGTCCTTCTTTGATGCTTCATGATTATTTTTCTTACGCTTTAATTCAGCCATGTAATACTCTAATTTTTCTTTTCCCTGACACATTGTTTCATAATCAAAAGCTTTTGCCCTGATTCCAAAAAATGCAGCATAATATGCCAATGGATGATATACCTTATACCACGCCACACGAAGAGCCATCATAATATAGGCAGCTGCATGGGCTTTAGGGAACATATATTTAATCTTTTTACAGGACCAGATATACCAATCCGGAACATTATGTTCCCGCATAACATCCTCTTCCTGGCGCTCCTCTCCGGTTTCCTTATCTTTATAAGTCAGAAGTCCTCTTCCCTTTCGCACATGTTCCATAATATCAAAGCTGACCTGTGGCTCAATACCTTTGTCCATCAGATAAACCATGATATCATCACGGGTACATACAGCCGTAGAAATTGTACACTTTCCTTCCTGAATCAGCGTCTGGGCATTTCCAAGCCATACGTCCGTACCATGAGACAATCCCGAAACACGAAGCAGGTCTGCTATCTTGGTAGGTTTTGTATCCACCAACATCTGAATAACAAAATCTGTACCAAGTTCCGGAAGACCTAACGTTCCGATAGGACATCCGTCAATATCATCAGGTGTAATTCCAAGAGCCTCCGGGCTTAAAAACAATGACATTACTTTCTTATCATCAAAAGGTACATCTGTCTGTACATTCGTATTTGTGAGTTTTTCTAACCGGCGGATCATCGTAGGATCGTCGTGTCCCAGAATATCCAGTTTCAACAGATTGGCATCAATCGCATGATATTCAAAATGTGTTGTAATTGTATCTACACTCATATCATTTGCCGGTTTCTGTATTGGTGTAAAATCATAGATTTCTTTATCTCTTGGAACAATAACGATACCACCCGGATGCTGTCCCGTACTTCTTCTGATACCAGTACATCCTCTGGCAATTCTATCAATCTCTGCCATTCTTTTTACTTCATTATGGTCATCAAAATAATTCTTCACATATCCAAAAGCAGTCTTATCTGCTACACCCGTAATGGTTCCTGCTCTGAATGTATGCCCCTTGCCAAACATTACCTCTGTATAAGCATGAGCATTTGCCTGATATTCTCCTGAAAAGTTCAAGTCGATATCCGGCTCTTTTGTTCCACCAAATCCGAGGAATGTCTCAAAAGGAATCTCCAGACCGTCTTTCTTCAGTTTTTCACCACAGTGCGGGCATATCATATCCGGCAAATCAAAGCCAATTCCACCCTCTGCCTTCTCTTTTGCAATAATCTCCTGAATCTTCTTGATTTCCTCTGGGTCAGTTCCTTCCGGTGCTCTGTATTCCTTTTCAAAAAAAGAACTTTTACACTTCTGACAGTAATAATGTGGTGCAAGTGGATTACATTCTGTAATACCTGACATTGTCGCCGCAAAAGAGGAACCAACAGAACCTCTCGAACCTACCAGATATCCGTCTTCGTTCGACTTCCAAACCAGTCTCTGTGCCATAATATACATTACCGCATATCCATTACCAATAATGGAATCCAGTTCTACCTCTAATCGGTCTTCTACAATTTTGGGCAGATCTTCCCCATAGATTTCATGTGCCTTATCAAAACAAATCTTTCTTAAATTTTCTTCAGAATTTTCCAATACTGGAGGACATTTATCAGGGTGTATTGGAGAAATGTTATCAATCATATCCGCAATTTTATTCGGATTCGTAATTACAATCTCCTCTGCTACATCACTTCCCAGATAATCAAATTCCTTTAACATTTCATCTGTGGTTCGAAGATACAGCGGTGCCTGTTCATCTGCATCTTTAAATCCCTGACCAAACTGAATAATCCGCCTGTATATTTCATCTTCAGGATCTAAGAAATGTACGTCACAGGTTGCCACCGTCATTTTGTTAAACTTTCTGCCCAATTCGATAATCTTCCGATTAATATCTTTTAATTCTTCTCTGGATTCTACAAGAAATCTCTTTTTATTATCAATATCAGGATTGCCTGTTTTCACCATAAAGTCATTATTACCTAGAGGCTGTACTTCAAAGTAATCATAAAACTCTGCCAGCCTTGCAATCTCCTGCT
Source organism: uncultured Eubacterium sp. (assembly GCA_947573465.1). Taxonomy (GTDB): domain Bacteria; phylum Bacillota; class Clostridia; order Lachnospirales; family Lachnospiraceae; genus Eubacterium_G. The sequence goes on along the minus strand of CANPET010000013.1, from coordinate 7,953 downwards.
GGGGTCTTCCATGGAGAATCGCCTGATATAATTCTCCTGCCTCGCAGGCACTGCCAATCATAAGACCCTCACAGTGCTTCAAGTAGTCACTCTTTAATATACGTGGTCTTTTGTTCGCAAATGTATCAATATGAGAAATAGAAATTAATTTATAAAGATTTACCCTGCCAACCAAATCTTTTACCAAAATGATAGCATGATGTGCCGGCAGTTTATTAATCAGGTTTGTCGATTGTTTTCCTTCCTCATTAACCTGGTCTAAATTGTCAATTCCCTTATCTCTTAACATATCGCATAATTTCAGGAAAATTAAAGCGGTACACTCTGCATCATCCACAGCTCTGTGATGATGGTCCAATACAATTCCCAATGCCTTTGCCACACTGTCTAATTTATATCTGCCAAGACCAATAATCAGATATCTGGACATCGCCACCGTATCAATAATCGTAAAATCACATGGGAGTCCCTGTCGCTCACAATTCGCAGAAATAAAACTCATATCAAAGTCTGCATTATGTGCTACCATAACACACTCATTACAGAACTCCATAAACTTTGGAAGAACCTCTTCTATCTTTGGTGCATTGATTACCATATTATCATTAATGCTGGTAAGCTGCTCTATACGAAATGGTATTGGAATCTCGGGATTCACAAAGGTACTGAATCTATCAATAATTTTACCTGCCTGTACCTTTACCGCGCCAATCTCTATGATTTTGTCACTTTTCGCACTAAAACCAGTCGTCTCCAAATCGAAAACCACGTAAGTATCGTCAAGGCTCTGTCCTTTTGGATGAACAATCATATCCTTTAAGTCATCTACCAGATATGCCTCAACACCGTATATTACTTTAAAATCACATTCCTTACCTGCTTTTTTACATTCTTTTTTTATGTCGCAGTATTCATGCCATGCATCCGGAAATGCCTGCACCACTCCATGGTCAGTAATTGCAATGGCTCTGTGTCCCCACTCAAAGGCACGGCGCACAATGGCACTACATTCACTGACGCCGTCCATATCACTCATCTTTGTATGGCAATGAAGTTCCACACGTTTATCCACAGCGGTGTCTTTCCTTTTCTCCGTGGAAAATGCAGGTATCAGTTTCATCCCATCTACACGGCTGATTTCCACCTGCCTGTCATAGGTATCATACATTGCCACACCTTTGATTCGAATAAAGGTTTTCTTTTTCACCTTGGAGGTAAACTCTTTCTTGGCATTCTCATCCCCTAAGAAAATTTTCACTGCGATACTGTCTGTAAAATCTGTAATCTCCAATGTCACAATAAACTTTCCTGTCCGGGTTTCCCTCTCATCCATTGTCATAACCTGACCTTTGACAACAGTCTCGCCGGTTCCCTCAAACACATCACATAACTGTGTATCTGCATCAAATTTAAAATCTCTTCCATATACCACTTCCGGATTGTCAGAATATGTTGCTTTCTTAGGACGTTTCGGTTTCTCTGCCTGCTTCTGCTCTTCTTCCTTTTGCGGCTCATCTTTGCTCAATAGAACATTTACCTCATTTTTCAATCTTCTGGCATTTCGTTCTGCATATCGATGACTGTTCAAAATTCTTTTTTCGATACGTACTTCCAGCGGCATATCAAATCTGTCTCTGAATATAGTCTCAATCGTTTCCTTTAGTATTTTCATTCTTGCTTCTGACACAATACTAGACTCTAAATCGATAACCAGTCTGCCAGACTCATCAAATCTGGTCGGTGCTTTTTTCAGCATTGTAGCAATAATAGGACTGCTCTCATTTAATTCCAGAATAATACTCTCTTTATAGATATCAAAAAGATTTTCTGGAGTATACTGCTGTGATAATATGTATTTTTCTATAATCTCAATAGAAATCTTCTTTCCTGTTCTAAGTGCTTTTCTTAATTCTTCTCTTACTTTGAAAATAGCAGACTTTTCGATAAGTCTGCTGCTCTCAATGTAGATTCTCATTTTTGTATGTTCACTATTGGCTGTTATTCGTGTAATATCAACCAACTCAAATATACTTTTTAACTCCTCACTTAATGTCAGGTTCTGGAAAACTTCAAGAAACTTCTTCTTTTCCAACTTAATCCCTCCAGTGTTTCAATTCTTCCTCAAGAGTATCTAATAACTGTTCTTCCGGAACTTTTTTAATAACTTCACCTTTTTTAATAAGAAGTCCTTCTCCCTTACCTCCGGCAATACCAATGTCTGCTTCTCTGGCCTCTCCCGGTCCATTCACAACACATCCCATAACAGCAACTTTTATATCTAAATCATATTTTGTAACCATTTTCTCTACTTTTCCTGCCAGTCCAATCAAGTCAATCTGTGTTCTTCCACAAGTAGGACATGACACAACGGATATTCCACCATTTCTAAGTCCCAATGTCTTTAAAATCAATTTTGCACTGGCAATCTCTTCTATCGGTGCTCCAGTAAGGGATACTCTGATTGTATCACCAATCCCTTGATTTAAAATAAGTCCTAATCCCAATGCTGATTTAATATTTCCTGATGTAATTGTACCTGATTCCGTAATTCCTACATGTAAAGGATAGTTCGTCTTCTGTGCAATCAACTCATGTGCCTTTACACACATCATTACATCCGACGATTTAATGCTGATAACAAGATTATCATATCCTAAATCTTCGATAATTTTTACTTTATCTAAAGCACTTTCCACAATTCCTTCTGCAGTAACTTTACCGTATTTCTCAAGGATATTTTTCTCCAAAGAGCCACTGTTCACACCGACTCTGATAGGAATATTCTTTTCCTTTGCCACATCTACGACAGCTTTTACTTTTGAGATGTCTCCTATATTTCCCGGATTAATACGAATCTTATCTGCTCCGTTCTCCATAGCTGCTATTGCCAGACGGTAGTCAAAATGTATGTCTGCCACAAGCGGAATAGAAATCTGTTTTTTTATTTCAGATAAAGCTTTCGCCGCCTCCATAGTAGGAACAGCACATCGGATAATATCACAGCCTGCTGCCTCTAACTCTTTTATCTGATTTACTGTAGCTTCTACATCTTCTGTCTTTGTATTTGTCATAGATTGAATCAGAATAGGATTTCCCCCACCAATCACTTTATCTCCAATATGAATTATTTTTGTATTTTCTCTCATCATAATACTTTTCACTCTCCCTTCTACTGCAACTCAGTGAAAGGAACTTCTCCTTACCGTTTCATCTCCCTATGTTAAAGAGAACTATCTTTACAGTAGTTTTCGAATATCATTAAATACTAAGAACACCATCAATGCCATTAATAGAACAAATCCGACGAAATGAATCATTCCTTCCTTATCCTTTGGTATCTTCTTTCTTGTAATAATCTCAATCAGATATAAGAACAATCTTCCACCATCTAATGCCGGAATTGGAAGTAAGTTCATAACACCTAAGTTTGCACTGAGCATAATCGCAAGATTTAATAATGTCAATATTGTAACAGCCGCACCTTCTGATTTTGCAGTAGTATACGTATCTCCAATAACGTTTACGATTCCTACCGGTCCAGAAACCTCATTGGCTGATACTTTACCTGTTACTAACATTTTCAAACTCTTTAAAACTGTGGCAATTTCATATCTAACCTCTGTAAAACTATACTTAATTACTCCACCTACAGACTGCTTCTCTCTTCCAAGATTATAAGTAAACCCACTATTTGCAATCTTCGTCATCTTTGGTTTTACTACCACCTTAACTTCTTCGCCTTTTCTATCTAAAGTCAAATATACTTCTTTCTCTCCAAATGGATGTGAAGCAATATGCTCTGACATCTGTTTCCCTGTCGTAATCTTTACTCCATCAATCTCTGTGACAACATCTCCCGGCTGTACTCCTGCCTCTGCCATAGCAGACTCTCTGCTCACCTGTGAAATCTTTGCCTGTGTCTCTGTAGGGCTATAGTTCATGCCAACAATATATCTTTTTTCTGTATTGGGAGTATACTTTATCGTTTTCTTTTCCCCATCTCTTACGAAAGATATAGAAATCTCACTGCCATCCAAAGGATTCACATAATCCTCTAAATAAATCTCTCTTCCAAGTGTAGCATGTGCACCATTGTATTTTGTAATTCTATCACCTTCCCGAAGTCCTGCCTCGTATGCAGCTGAATTTTTATCTACACTGGTAACATAAGACACATCTGCCCCTGCAACACCCATTACAATCAATGCCAGAACAAAAGCTAAAATAAAATTAAAAAACGGTCCGGCAAATATAATCGCACTTCTTGCCCAGATAGATTTTGAATTAAATGAACCTTCTTCCTCATTATCCTCATCTTCACCGAGCATCGCACATGAACCGCCTAACGGAAGTATCTTGATTGAATATCTTGTTCCGCTTTTTGCCACACGGCTGAATATTCTTGGTCCCATACCAATCGAAAACTCATTGACCACTACGCCATTTTTCTTTGCTACAATAAAATGACCAAACTCATGAATTAAAACCAATACTCCAAAAATTATTAACGCTATAATTATACTAATTGCTGTCTGCATCTCTACCACCTATTCTCAATAAGCTCATATACCCATTGTTCTATTTCTAATATTTGTTCTACTGTCGGATGATTAATATTTTCATGTTGCTCCATGCAGTACCCGATAATATCTGTAATATCTAAAAATCCGATTTTTCTATTCAAAAACTTTGCTACTGCTTTTTCATTTGCTGCATTAAATACAGTAGGCATAGAACCACCCATTCGACCTGCCTCATATGCCATTTTCAGCCCTACAAAATTATTCAAGTCCGGTGCTTCTATCTTTGCAAAGTCAAGTCGTTCTCCTGCAAGATACCTTCTTTCAGGGTAATACAATGCATACTGTATTGGCAGTTTCATATCCGGTGTTCCAAGCTGAGCAATCACTGCACCATCTTTATACTGCACCATCGAATGAATAATACTCTGAGGCTGAACCACTGCCTGCACATGATCAATGTCTACATCAAACAGCCACTTTGCCTCAATTACTTCCAGCCCCTTGTTTACCATTGTTGCTGAATCTATGGTGATTTTCTGTCCCATAGCCCAGTTTGGATGTTTCAGTGCATCTTCCACCTGAACATCTCTCATCTGCTCTTTGGTCCATCCTCTGAAAGGACCTCCTGACGCAGTCAGCAGAATCTTATCAATTTCTTTTTTATTCTCACCATTTAGTGACTGAAATATCGCACTGTGTTCACTATCTACCGGAAGAATCTTTACTCCATATTCTTTCGCAGCTTCCATTACCAGATGGCCTGCTGTAACCAGGGTTTCCTTGTTTGCCAGTGCAATATCTTTCTTTGCCTTAATAGCCTCCAGTGTCGGACGGATACCTATCATTCCCACAAATGCTGTCACAACAATCTGAGCACTATTATATGTAGCAGCCTCTATCAAACCATCCATTCCTGCTACAACTTTCACATCTGTATCTGCAACTGCTGTCTTTAGTCTTCCTGCGGCCTCTTCATTGTATACACAAACAAGTTTTGGATGGAATTCACGTATCTGTTCTTCCAACATCTTTACATTAGAGCCTGCTGCAATCGCAACGACATTTAAATCATTATTGGCTCTCACAATATCTAGAGTCTGTGTTCCAATAGAACCGGTAGAGCCTAAAATTGATATATTTTTCATTATTTTCTCCATTATATTATTTTGTTCCTGCATTTTATATGCAAAAACTCATTTCATATCAGCTTTTCTCTTAAAATATCTGAAGTAATATCCAGATAATAGGTGCGACATATATTACGCTGTCGAATCTATCCATGATTCCACCATGTCCGGGAATCAGTGTTCCATAATCTTTAATATCGTGATTTCTCTTAATAGCAGATGCCGCCAAATCTCCTACCATGGAAATTAATGCACCAACTGCACAGATAACTGCAAATACCATGACCGGATTAACACTTAACTGTATCTTATCAATAAATACAGCTGCATAGACCGCCCCTAAAACAGCAGCACCTACAACACCTCCGACTGCGCCCTCAATAGATTTTTTAGGACTGAGTACCGGTGCCATTTTATGTTTTCCAAATGCCACTCCTGCCACATAAGCACAAGTATCACTAGCCCAGGAACACAAAAATATCAGCCATACCGTATATGCCCCATTATTCCCTTCTCTTACTATATAAATATATGAGAGAAGCACACCGGCATATAACATGCACATAATCGCATTCGACACCTGTTCTGTCTTATATTGCGGAAACATAAAAACATACTGTGCCAGTAACGCAATCAAAAATACAATAAACAATATAGTAATATATTGTGTTTTCTGTGTGAATAACAATGCATAATAGGAAATTGTTGCCACATATCCTGTCACACCCGGCAATGACTTCTCAAGTCCCATTACCTTATACAATTCATATACTCCCACTAGCGAAATAAGCATGTTTGCGACAAACAAAACAGTTCCTCCCGGAATAATTGTTGCCAGCATCAGCACGACCAATACAATTCCACTAATTAATCTTGTCACAAAAGACTTATTTGCAAATTTGCTAAGTACCATTTTCTTTCCTCTCAATCTCACTGCGCGCTGTGTTACACTTCTCTTCATGTTTCACTACACGCCGTGTTCACTTCATCTATTGCATAGATTTTTTATTTCACACCGCCAAAACGTCTGTCACGCTGATTATATTTTACAATCGCCTTTTTTAATTCTTCTTTATTAAAATCCGGCCATAATACATCTGTAAAATAAAATTCAGTATATGCCAGCTGCCATAATAAATAATTAGACAGTCTGATTTCTCCACTTGTACGAATCAACAAGTCAGGATCAGGAATTCCTTTTGTATCAAGATAATCACTAATGGTACTCTCTGTAATATCTTCCGGATTCATTTTTCCTTCTTTACAATCCTGTGCCATCTTTGTCATCGCTCTTCGAATCTCGTCTCTGCTTCCATAATTCAGCGCAATAATAAATGTAATTCCCTGATTATCTTTAGAACATTCCTCTAACTCGTTAATCTTATCAACAATATCCTGGTCTAAACGGGATTTATCTCCTATTACAAGACACTTCATATCATTTTTATTTGCTCTCTCAATACAGTCCTTCAAATAATTTCTTAGAAGTTTCATAAGAGCTTTTACTTCACTTTCCGGACGATTCCAGTTTTCTGTAGAAAAAGCATACATTGTCATATATTTAATTCCCAAATCATGGGCATCTTCTATTATCTTTTCAACAGTTTTTGCCCCTGCTGCATGTCCTGCGTTTCGTGGAAGAAGACGCTTCTTTGCCCAGCGTCCGTTTCCATCTAATATAATCGCTACATGCTCCGGTATCTTCATTCCTGTTACGTCAATTTTCTCTGCCATAATATGCTCCGTTTCACTAATCTCTTTCAAGTTCATCATACCGGAAGTATTATTTTCTACTCTGCATATACTTCCAGTTCTATTGTTCTTATAACGGAAAATAGAGGAAACAACTGTTTCCTCTTATTTCGTACGTTTATCATTAAACTGTCATAATCTCGTCTGTTTTTGCATCAACAGCTGCATCTATCTTCTTAACATATGCATCTGTACTTTTCTGGATATCATCTTCATATCCTTTAATTTCATCTTCTGAAACACCATCTTCTTTTCCCTTTTTCTTTACAGCATCAATGGCATCTCTTCTGATATTTCTGACTGCAACTTTTGCATTCTCACCTTTTTTCTTAATATCCTTTGCTAATTCCTTTCTTCTTTCCTCTGTCAATTCAGGAAATACAAGACGAATCAGTTTCCCGTCATTTGTTGGTGTAATTCCAAGGTCTGACATGATAATTGCTCTTTCTACTTCTTTCAGAATAGAAACATCCCATGGCTGGATAACAATCATTCTTGCCTCTGGTACAGATACATTACCTACCTGCTGTATTGGTGTTGGTGTGCCATAA
>CANPET010000012.1 GCA_947573465.1 uncultured Eubacterium sp. | reverse complement strand
GGCAGCAGCCTGTGTTACGGCACTTACGATGTCCGGGCAGAAGACGAGACGTTTTGTCTTTGAGGCTTTTCTGCCAAAGGATAAAAAGGAAAAAGCAAAGGTGTTGGAGAATCTCGAGAAAGAAACAAGGACAATTATCATTTATGAGGCACCACACAGATTGACAAAGACTCTAAAAGAACTGGAAAGAGTTCTGGGTGACAGACCGATAACGATATGCAGAGAGCTTACGAAGAGATTTGAGGAAGCGTTTCAGACTACAATCACAGAAGCAATAGAATTGTATCAGGAGAAAGAGCCTAAGGGTGAGTATGTGCTGGTTATTGCCGGAAAGCCGGAGGAAGAGTTAGAAGAGGAAAAGCGAAAACAGTGGGAAGAGATGACCATAAAAGAACATGTAAACTATTATATTGAGCAGGGTAACGACAAAAAGGAAGCGATGAAACTGACTGCAAAAGACAGAGGAGTATCAAAGCGGGATATTTATAATCAGTTGATTGAGTAAAAGAAAAAGAGGGAAGTATAGGACAACATATGTTGACATATACTTCCCTTTTTTCGTAGGGGTGTGCGGCCTGGCCGCTTTATAAATTCAATTGATAGTTAGCAAATATAATCTTTTAGTTCCTCAGCAATTTTATCACCATGATTTTGTGAGTGAATGTTAAGCTGCAATGGTTTTGATAAGTCTAGTGCGAAAATTCCCATAATTGATTTCGCATCAATTAAGTTACGACCGGAAACTAAATCAAAATCATTATCATACCGTGTAATGTCCTTTACGAAGGACTTTACTTTTTCAATTGAATTCAAGTTTACTGTAACGGTTTTCACTTTAAATACCTCCTTAATTTGAAAATGCTACTCCTTGAATAGGATATGTGTCATCCTTCATTCGGGTATCATATTAAAACGAATGGAAATTTTAGTCAAGAAAAGAGAAGGATGAAAAATTAACAAACTTTTGCTTTAAAAATAAAGAAGTACAGGCATATTTTTATGTTTTATATGAGGTTAAGAACAAAAATGGGTAAAAGTAAAGTATATATTGTAGTTTTATATAAATATATAGCAATATTTACTAAAAATCATACAAAAAATACATAAAAAAATATTTTTGTCATAGGACAAAATGATACGTAATATGATGTTAAGAAATAGTATATAAAGAGGAAAATATGCTTAATTATATCTGGGCGTTTATGATTGTTATCGGAGTAATATATGGTGTGGCGACAGGAACAATAGAACAGGTGGGTAATGGTGCAATAGAGTCAGCGGAAGAAGCAGTAAAACTTTGTATTACAATGCTGGGGATTATGAGTATGTGGATGGGGTTTATGAAAGTAGCAGAAAATTCGGGACTAATAAGCAAAGCAGAAAAGAGATTAGAACCTGTTGTAAGATGGTTATTTCCTAATATGCCAAAAGAACATAAAGCAAGACCACATATTACGACGAATATTATTGCAAACCTGTTAGGTCTGGGGTGGGCAGCTACTCCGGCAGGTTTAAAGGCTATGGAGGAATTGTCAAAGGATCCAATTCCTCAAAATGGGAAAGTTATCCCCGGCCACATATCGACAAATGAAATGTGTACTTTTTTAGTAATAAATATATCTTCTCTGCAGCTGATTCCTGTTAATATGATTGCATATAGAAGCCAGTATCATTCTCAAAGTCCTGCATCCATTGTAGCACCTGCGATATTGGCGACAACAATTAGTACTTTGGCAGGGGTAATTTTTTGTAAAATAATGTGCAGAAGAAAAGTAAAAGTCAGGGAATAGATTGAAACAACAAATTTGACATCAAATGTCACATAAGTTACAATAATTAGGTCAATTTGATATAAATTGTTGTGGTCTGGGATAAGAAAAATAATCTGTCGCCAGTTTAAGGGAAGTCCGGTGTGAATCCGGCACAGTCTTTCTCTACTGTATGAGGGACGAACAAAGCAAAATGTCACGGGAGAGTCCTGGAAGGCGCTTTTAGTAGAATGAACTTAAGTCAGGATATGTCAACACAACAAACCAGAATTCGCAGGCAAGGCGGAGAGGAAATATATGTTATCTGATAAATTAAAATGATTTGTCAGACAACTTTTTTTAGTCTTGCAATTTTGCAGGACTTTTCTTTTATTCATTTCTGGAAATTATCAATGGCAGAAGGAGGATAAAATGAACAGAATTACAAAAAAGGTTTTGTCAGCAGTGATTGTATTGGCGATGGTTTTATCTACAATTACTGTTACATTTGCAGAAGAAGCAAAAACAATTAAGGTTACTATGAGTATTGAGAGATTCACGATTGGACAAGGTTTTTTAGTGGAGCCGATGACAGTAGAAGTCAATGAAGGAGCATCAGTAAAAGATGTATTTGAGAAGGTAGCAAAAGAAAAGAACATTACGTTTCATACAAGTTCTTATGGGTACTATTTAAACACAATCAGTTATGCTGACACAGGTATTGTTAAGATACCGCAGTCAATACAGGATATGGCGGGAATTGATGTTGATTATGGTGAATATGGAAAATTTCATTATGATGCGCCAACGGATACCAGTATGAATGTATTATTTGAAGATGAACAAAAACTAGGTTCAGGCTCTTTTACCGATTTGGCAGGATGGATGTATGCGTTAAATAATAAGTGTTCTGATAGTGCGATGGATGCCCAGCCGGTAAAGGATGGAGATGTAGTAAGAGTACAATTCAGTGTATATGCAGGAGGAGCTGATTTAGGATTTTATAGTTATTATGATAACATTGAAAGTGCAAAGTTAGCTGATAAGGACAAGCTGATGAAGCAGGTAGCAGGTGTTGATGCCGAAGGAGAGTTGAAAGAGGCAAGAGCAGAGGCGGTCAGTGTACTTGAAAAGTATGATGCCACACAGGAAGAAGTAGATAAAGCGTTATTAAATCTGGGTTATGTAGAGGAAACAACAGAGCCAGAGACTACAACAGCAGTATCAGAAACAACTACAAGGCAGGAAACAACAACACCGGAAACTACTACGATTGCGCCATTAAAAAAGGTGACAATTAAAAAATTAACAAATGTTAAAAAGTATAAAGTAAAAATAAAGATTAATAAAGTAACTGGAGCAAAAGGTTATCAGTATCGGTATGCAACAAATAAGAAATTTAAAAAGAGCAAGGTGAAAACGACTACAAAGACTACATTTACAACAAAAAAACTTTCAAAAAATGTAAGATGTTATGTAAAAGTCAGAGCATACAGAGTGATTGGGGAAAAAAGAATTTTTGGTAAATGGAGTAACGTAAAATCTTTGAAAGTGAAAAAGTAAAAAGAAAGCAGGCGAAAGATGAGCAGATATTGGAACAAGTTAATTCAATATATTTCCACAGTAGGTATAGCGTTTATATGCCTATTGGTATTTGCTGTGCCTGCACAGGGAAATACGATTCTGACGAAATCACAGACGAAGAATTATCTTGATAAAATATCTGAATATGAAATAAGTAAAGTAGCCAGTCCCACCTATGGCAGCGTAGGTGGGGAGTGGCTTATTATGGGGCTTGCCAGATATGGGACATTGACGGAATCTTATTTGAATATATATTTGAATAATCTGAAATCTGAAGTGGAGAAATGTCATGGTGTTTTATCAAAAAATAAGTATACGGAATATGCAAGGGTAGTATTGGCATTGACATCTGTAAATACTGCACCGGATAATTTTGCAGGATATAATCTGCTTAGGCCATTATCAGAATTAGATCATGTTGTAAAAACGGGAATGAATAGTGTGGCGTTTTGTTTGCTGGCATTTGATTGTGGAAATTATGAAATTCCGGATACAGCAAAAGAATATATAGGAGAAAAAACAACACGGGAAAAATTGATTTCTATATTGCTGGATAATCAGTTAAATGATGGCGGATGGGCGATTACAGGAAAAAAATCAGAAGCAGATGTGACTGCAATGGTATTACAGGCACTGTCAAAGTATCGTAAGCAGAAAAAGGTGGAGAATGCTATTGAGAGTGGTGTGAAAATGTTATCAGCCAGACAAAATAAATCAGGGGCTTTTTCCAGTGGAGGGAGTGATAATTGTGAAAGTACCGCTCAGGTATTAGCAGCCTTGACAGCATTGGATATTAAGGTATCAGATAATCGTTTTATAAAAGATAACCACACAGTATTGGATGGATTGTTTCAATATTATCAGGATGGTGGTTTTAAACATACAGAAGACAGTTTTGTAAATCAGATGTCGACGGAACAGGCAATGTACTCACTGACGGCATACTATAGAAGTTTGTCAGATGAAAATGGTTTATATAACATGAACGACAATAAAAATTCGTTTAAGAACAAGACAAAAGAGAAGAATAGAAAAGATAATATTTCCTTAAATCAGAAAAGTAATAAAAAGAGAGCATCAAGAAAGATTGATATAACAGGACAAAACAAAACAGGTGATTCCTTACAGAAGAATACAGATACGAGTGTGAAGGAAACACAAGAAGGTTTGGCGGAAAATAATAAAGCAAAAAAGAAATTGAAGAGAAAGAATAAAAAAACACCAGAAACGCTGATAGAAGAGACTGAAGAGAAAAACAGTCAGGAAAATATGACAAAAGAAAAAATGGTGCAGAATAACAAACCAGCGAAGAATTATAAATGGCTTGGAATAATTTTAGGAGTTTTGGGATTAACTGCAGCAGGAATATTTTTGAAAAGAAAAAATAAGTTTTTTATTATGCTTATCACAGTCTGTCTGATTTTTGGCGGATGCACAAAAGGTAAGTCAGAAGATGAGATAAAGGAGACTGCAGGAAACTGCACAATATTAGTAGAATGTTCTACAATTTATGATAATTTAGACGATCTGGATGATGGATTAAAAGCGCATATTCCGAAAGATGGCGTTATATTGAAGGAACAAGAGGTTTCTTTCAAAAAAGATGACAGTGTTTATGATGTTCTTTTCAGAGAATTAAAAAAGAACAATATATTGATGGAAGCATCTTTCACAGGAACGAGTGCCTATATAGAGGGAATTGATAATATTTACGAATTTTCCTGTGGAGGACAGTCAGGGTGGCTGTATTGTGTGAATGGGGAGTATCAGCAAAAAAGTTGCAGTGAGTATAAGGTAAAAGCCGGTGACAAAATAGAATGGCACTATACGTGCGATTTAGGTGAGGACGTAAGATAATGAAAGATGAGTTTTCAAGATTTCATCCGTTAGTAAATTTAATATTTTATTTGGTAGTATTAGGACTTACTATGTTTCAGATGCAGTTAGGGCTGGTGCTGATTTCTATATTTTCAGCATTGGCTTATTACTTTTGTTTAAAAGGACGGGAAGGAGTAAAGTATCTGTTGATAGTAAGTTTCGTTTTTTTCGTTTCATCCTTTATAAATCCATTATTTTCTCATAGAGGAGGAACATTGCTATTCTATTTGTTTACCGGCAATCCGGTGACGTTGGAGTCGATTATATATGGTATTGTTTCTTCTGCGATTATATGCAGTATGCTTATATGGTTTTCTACGTTTTATCAGATAATGGGGATAGAAAGATTTTTTGGAGCAGTGGGAAAATTTGTGCCTCATGTAGCATTACTTGTTTCTATGATATTGAGATTTATACCAAAATACATGAAACACTATAAAGAGGTTTCTTCGGTCAATGGAGATGAAGGAGAAAAATTTATTAGAAAAATAAAGAGAGGCAGCAAAGTTTTTTCTATAACAACAACATGGGCATTGGAAAATTCAATTGATACAGCAGACTCGATGAAAGCCAGAGGGTTTGGAGCAAGGAAAAGGACAAACTACAGTAATTACAAAATAGAAAAACGGGATATTGGTGTGATGATATGGATTATCGCATTAGCAGGTATTATTTTATGGGCATCATGCAAAGATATGGTTTTTACGTATTACTATCCGTATATCGTTTATAAAGGAAATGTATTTATTTATATTTTATATACATTGTTATGTTTGACACCGGTTTTTATTAACATTAGGGAGGGATTAAGATGGCGCAGATTGAAATCAAAGATTTAAGTTTTAAATATAAAGTATCTGATAAACAAAGTCTGAAGAACGTCTCTCTAAGTATTGAAAAAGGGCAGTTCATTGTTGTGTGTGGAAAGTCCGGCTGTGGCAAAACGACATTTCTGCGATGTTTGAAACCACAAATCAGACCGGCAGGAAATGTTGAAGGGACAGTAAGCTTTGACGGTCAGAAGATAGAGGAAATGACAGACGAAGAGCAGGCAAAAAAAATAGGTTATGTCATGCAGAATCCGGAACATCAGATTGTGACAGATAAGGTGTGGCATGAACTGGCATTTGGATTAGAGAATTTTGGAGAGAAAAGTGAATATATACGTGCTAAGACAGCAGAAATCGCAGAGTATTTTGATATTACCGGCTGGTACAACGAAGATACGGACTCGTTGTCAGGGGGGCAGAAACAACTATTGAATCTGGCAGCAGTTATGGTAATGGGTCCGGAGGTGCTTGTCTTAGATGAACCAACAGCTCAGTTAGATCCGATTGCAGCAGAAAGATTCATAGATATATTAAAGAAAATAAATGAAGATTTTGGCATTACTGTAATTATATCAGAACATCGTCTGAATTATGTTTTAAAAAAGGCAGACAAAGTGCTGGTGTTAGAAAAAGGTGAAGTAAGTGATTATGGTAAAATAAGAGAAGTGGTAAAAAAAGGTCTGTCTATGGATATAGAGCCTTTGATGCCTGTGCCAAGCAGGATTTTTGGGCAGAGTGAAGGAGAAGTCCCTATATCTGTAGCTGAGGGGCGAAGATGGCTGGAAAACAATTGGAATCGTAAGAGAAAAAAAGAGTTAAACGGGATAGATTCTGAAAGGAACAAAAATAAAGAAACACGAAAAAAACAATACAGTGTTTTATGTAATAATATTTGGTTTCGTTATGAAAAAAATGGTCGTGATATTGTTCAGGGATTAAATCTGCAAGTTGAAAAAGGAGAAATCTTTGCGATTCTTGGAGGAAACGGAACAGGGAAGACAACTACGCTTCTTTTGTTGTCTAAAATTTTGAAGGCATATAGAGGTAAATTGAAAATGGACGGAAAGGCAGTGTTACTGCCGCAGAATGTACAGATTTTATTTGAGAGGGAGAGTGTTTTAGAGGAGTTGGAAAATGTTTCTGATAAAATGATAAAGGAAATGAAATTGGAAGCACTTATGAACATGCATCCTTATGATTTAAGCGGTGGTGAACAGCAGAAAGCAGCGCTTGCAAAAATATTGTCCAAAGAGCCGGATATTTTACTTTTGGATGAGCCGACAAAGGGGATGGATAATATTTTTAAAGAAGAGCTGGGAAGATTTTTAAAATGTCTGGCAGCAAATGGAAAAACGATTATTATTGTAAGCCACGACTTAGATTTCTGTGGTGAATTTGTGGACCGGTGCGGGTTATTTGCCAATGGCAGTCTTATCTCAGTATCAGATGTGCGGGAGTTTTTTGTAAATAACAGGTTTTATACAACGACAGTGGCAAAAATGTCAAAGAGAATTGTAGAGAATGATTATAAGATGGAGGATATTATATGTTAAAGGAGTATTATCTTATATCCATTTTAATCATTCTGGTATCTATTATAGTTTTTGTGTGGTCTTTTGAAAAAAGAAAACCAAGGACAAGAGAAATTGTATTGCTGGCAGTTTTGACGAGTATGGCGATTGTTGGAAGGCTTATCTTTTTTATGACGCCGCAGTTTAAGCCTAGTGTTGCAATTATTATTATTACGGCGGTTATGTTGGGAAAGGAAGCAGGTTTTTTAAGTGGATGTCTGACAGCATTTATTTCTGATTTCTTTTTTGGGCAGGGTCCGTGGACGCCATGGCAGATGATTGCATTAGGGATTATAGGAGTGATCTCAGCGTGTATCTTTCAGGGAGCAGGACAGAAATTTATTAGTAACAGATGGATACTGAGTATATATGGTTTTCTTGTAACATTTGTATTTTATGGTCTGATAATGGATACAGCGACAGTTGTAATGTATACAGATAAACCAAGGGTTTCTACGTTTCTTGCAGCATATGCTACCGGATTTGTATTTAATATAATACATGGAGCATCGACATTTATTTTCCTGTTTATTATTTCAAGAGAAATGTTTCAAAAGATTAACAGAATAAAGTTAAAGTTTAATATGTTTTAGAAAAACAAAGATAAAGCCGAATAAAATTAATTGAATTTGGTATGAGATGGTGCTATTATGTATCGGGCTGTGAAAAAGAAACTATTTGTAAACTTTTTATAAATTTGTGCATTTAATATAGGGACGGCAAGGTACATAGAAAGAGGAAAGACATCATGGAAAAGTATGGATATTTGTGGCAGCTTGCATTGATTTTAGCCAGTACTAAAGTTTTTGGACTGGTAACAAAGAGATTTCATATGCCGCAGGTTGTTGGAGCATTGTTAGCAGGACTGGTTTTGGGACCGGCGATACTGGGAAATCTATTATCGGGAGTTCATATTGGCAGTTTTCAATTAGTGGATTTGACACTTTATCAGACATCTTTTATTAATAACCTGGCAGAGATAGGGGTTATTGTATTGATGTTCTGTGCCGGTCTGGAGACAGATATAAAGGAATTGAAGAAGTGCGGATTAGCATCATTTATTATTGCAGTATCAGGTGTTATTGTACCGTTGATTGGCGGAGCAGCGTTTACTTATTGGTTTCTTCAGGCAGGATGGATACAGCAGGCAGATACTTCTTCCGTATTTATGCAGGCGGTGTTTGTAGGTGTAATACTGACAGCAACATCTGTAAGTATTACTGTTGAAACATTGCAGGAGATGGGAAAATTAAAGACAGCATCTGGTAATGCGATATTGGGAGCTGCAATTATTGATGATATTCTTGGTATTGTCGCACTCACAGTTGTCATCAGTTTAGGAGGAAGTCCAAAAGAAGGAACACAAAACACACCTCTTGGCATGGTTTTGTTAAAAATATTATTGTTTTTTGTGTTTGTTGGAGTGTTTGGATTTGTTATATATAAACTATATAAGAAATGGTGTGAACATGATGGAAAAGGAAAGCACAGACATGCGATAATGGCATTTGTTATCTGTCTGATTATGGCTTTTGCAGCAGAAAGCCTCTTTGGTGTGGCAGATATTACAGGAGCCTTTTTTGCAGGTGTCATTATTTCCATGACACAGAAAGATCAGTTTGTGGCATCAAAGTTTGATGTAATTGCTTATATGCTTTTGAGCCCGATATTTTTTGCAAGTATCGGTTTGAAGGTAGATGGAGAAGCAGTCATGCATATGGGACTTTTGGTAGTAATTTATGCAGTGGTTTTGACAATCGTTGCGATTTTAACAAAAGTGGTTGGCTGTGGACTGGGTGCAAAAGCATGTGGATATAAAAATTACCAATGTCTCAGAATCGGTGTAGGAATGGTATCCCGTGGTGAGGTTGCGTTGATTGTGGCGAATAAAGGAATAGAAGCGGGGTTGATGAGTTCAGAGATTGTCGCACCGGTAATTATTGTCGTAATTGTCACTACGATATTAACACCAATTATTTTAAAACCGGTGTTTATGAGAAAGGGACCAAACGGTGCAGATATTACGATTGAAAGTAAGTTAGTAAATAACTACGAAGAAAGAGCAGAGTATAATAGATATAAACCTAAAAAATAGATAGAAAAGAACCTGTGTAAAGTCATAGGTTCTTTTTTTATACCATATATTTGTAATAATGGTTGCATTTTTATAAAAGTGCAGGTCTTATTTATCTAAATATCAGGGGGAAAGTATGTCAATATTTGTGACAATATCGTCTTTTATTATACCGGGAATTATGTTGTTTATTGTAATATACGGTGTTGCAAAGAAAAGAAATGTATATGATGATTTCGTTGAAGGAGCAACAGGGGGACTAAAGACTGTTATAAAGGTAATGCCTACATTAATCGGATTGATGGTAGCAGTGGGGGTACTGAGGGAATCAGGATTTATGGAATTTTTAGGACAGCAGGTGGGGAAGGTAACAGATCAGATAGGTTTTCCGGGAGAACTTATGCCGGTAACAATTGTTAAGATTTTTTCATCTTCAGCAGCGACAGGTATGGTATTAGATATTTTTAAGTCTTACGGTCCGGACTCATATTTAGGAAAAGTTACATCTTTAATGATGAGTTGCACGGAGACGGTATTTTACACAATGTCTGTTTATTATCTGACAGCAAAGGTAACGAAAACACGATGGACTCTTCCTGGTGCACTTTTAGCAACACTTGCGGGAACAATAGCCAGTGTAATGCTTGCAAATGTTATATAAATGAATTTGTAACATGTAAAAAAGGCGGAACACCTTTTAGGTATTCCGCTATTTATATTGTTCGTAGAAGTAACAGATCCATTTTTTTGCTACATCAAAAGAGGTAGGACCCATGGCCAAAAATGCTGTGTGGAATCTTTTTAGATTAAAGTGAGAACCGTATTTTTCCATAACTTTGTTTTTTAATTCTACAATTTCCAGATAGCCGACATAGTACTGGAGATAATTGGCAGGTTCCTCAATAACAGCTTCGTAAATAGAATTGCATACATTTTCATCTTCTATGCTGTAGTGTGATAAAAATTTAATTGTGTCTTTTCTGCTCCAGCCTTCAAAGTTTACTCCGATATCGCACAAAGAGTATAATGCCAGAGAGTATGAAGAATTGCAGGCTAGGGCGTTTGCCAGCTGGTTATCGTCATATTCATAGTGATATGATAAGAGTTCTGTATATGTTGCCCATCCCTCAGAATAACCACCAAAGTTTAATAGATGGCGGATAGGTAAAGGATCTGTGTCAGCAAAAAAGTTTGACTGAAACATATGTCCGGGGATGCCTTCATGTGCCAGTGTTGTAAAAAGGCTCTGACTAGTATTTGGAGAGGCATTATTAATATAAATCATATTCTTGCTGTCACTGTCGATAGGGGGGGACATGTAGAATGCCGGACTTAAATGTTTTTCCAGACTTTTATCAACATACTTAACATGAAATGGATAGTTTTCCTCCACAGGGAAATCTTTTGCAGCTTTTTTACTCAACTGGTTTAGTATGTCTTCTGGTTTGTCTTTGTTTTCTTTTATGGATGACAGTTTTTCTTCTATTTCCGGAGAGACATTTAGCAGAGAGTACATAGTACGCATATCTTTCGCAAGCTGGTTCTGTATCATTGCTTTTTGTTCCAAAACATTTTTTGAGCTTCCTGTATATGAGCGCACAAGATATTCGTAGTAGGCTTTTCCATTCTCCAATTTACAAAGACCTTCATCATTTTTGCAAAACCCTTTTCGTTTCAAGTCTGATAATGTTGAAATAATCAGCTGGTAGGCAGGAATAACACTACTCTCCAATAAGGCTGCGTTCTTATGAATGTACTCATCTTTTTCCTTACCGGATAAAAAGTCTGTAGAAGAAATTCGGTTCTTAAAAGAGGAATATAGAAGATTCTCCTCTATATTTTTTTCGGCAATAAAGTCGGAACATTGATTGATGATTTTATCACAACAAAATGTACTGATAAAACTATCGTTTTGGGCTTTTAAAATTTGAAAATTACAAATTTTCTCGAAATAGCCTTTTAATTGAGATAAAAGAATTAAATAATTTTCTATATCTTTTTGAGTGTTAAAAGCGTATTCCGATAATAATACTGGAAGCTGTGCCTGTAGTCCGGTAGTTGGGCTCAACGTCTGAGAACAGAGACACAGATCGCCAAAATCCAGTTGTGAAGTAAAAGAACTCATAAGTGTATCGTATGTTAATTGTTGACTTGGATATAGTTCTTTATAATTTAATGACTTTAAATAATTGATTTGGTTTATGTAATAATTCTGACTTTCCTGCATAGACTGATAGTTATATTCTCCGAGAGTAGGAGTGGATGTATCCAGATTCCAATCCTCGGGATGTTCCAAATAAAAATGCAGGCTTAACCAGTCTCCGGAAAGCTGTGATGAAAATAATTCGTTGGAGTATTGGTCAAAGTTGTATTGTGTGTTGTTTGTATAAGTCCTTACGGGGGACTTATCAGATGATGATAATACAAATGCCAGAATAGAAAAAACTAAAATAAAGATAGTAGATATTAAAAGTAAAACTTTTTTGTTAAGTTTGGATATAAATGAAAAACGATTCATTGGAAAACTCCAAAAGGTTATTAATATAAAATATAAAGAAAACAGGAAATGTATGATATTTTCTTTAAATATGTTACAATAAATAAAATTATTTATAAAAAATAAATATAAGGGATAAAGTAGTGAAAAAATTGGAAAAATAAATAAAAAGACAGAGGAGGAAATATGGAGATTTTAATGTTAGACCCTGTTTTTAAAGAGGCAATATGGGGTGGAAAACTTTTAAAAGAATTTGGATATGAAAAGGCTGGAAAAAAAGCAGGCGAGTGTTGGGGAATCAGTGCTCATAAGAATGGAGATTGTATTATTAAAAATGGCGAGTATAAAGGAAAGACATTATCCTGGTGCTACGAGAATCACCGGGAATTATTTGGTAATATAAGAGAGGAGGTTTTTCCCCTTTTAGTAAAAATTTTAGGAGCAGAGGATGATTTGAGTATACAGGTGCATCCTGATGACAAATATGCAGCAGAGCATGAAAATGGTGCATTAGGTAAAACGGAGTGCTGGTATATTCTTGATTGTAAAGAAGATGCTACAATTGTAATTGGACATAACGCAAAAGATAAAGAAGAGTTAGAAGATATGATAAAAAATGCCCGATGGAAGGAATTAATAAGAGAGATACCAATTAAGAAGGGTGATTTTTTTCAGATTAATCCGGGGTGTCTGCATGCAATAAAAGGTGGAACATTATTAATAGAAACGCAGCAGAGCAGTGATGTAACCTATCGTGTTTATGATTATGACAGAATGCAGGAAGGAAAACCGAGAGAACTTCATATTCAGCAGAGTATCGATTGTATCACAGCACCTCATAAAGAATATGAGGAAAAAATGATTGTTAAGGAATATCCGGGAATGACGAGTCAAAGGTTGGTACAATGTCCTTTTTATACTTTAGAAAAATGGAATATTGATGGAAGTTATTGTTTTAAAATGGAAAAACCTTTTGTAAATGTCAGCATCATAGAGGGACAGGGAAAAGTGCAGGATATTGAGTTAAAAAAGGGTGATCATTTTATCATATCGGCAACGCTAAAAGAGTGTCTTTTTGAGGGGCATATGACAGCGGTAGTATCTTATTGTCAGAAATAAAAGAGTTTCCTTGCGAAAAAACATATTTTATGGCAGCAAGGTGTATAAAAATAAAAGGACGTTAGAGTATCGGAGGAACTAATGGATATAAAATTGATAGCAACAGATGTAGATGGAACGTTAGTAGCAGATGATCATCTGACAATACCAAGTGAAAATATTCAGGCATTTGAGAAAGCAAAGGAGGCTGGTATCATTACTGTTATAAGTACAGGAAGACCATTCTCCTTGGCAAAAAAAGAAAATGATACTTTAAAGGGTGTAGATTATATGATTGTATCCAATGGAGCAGTTATTGTTGACATGAAAACAAGTGAAGTTATTAATAGCTGTTATCTTCCAAAAGATTCAGTGGAAAGAATTTTGACGATATTTGAGAAGTATCCTCTTGTGTATGAAATTTACGCTGATTGTAAGGGGTTTATTACCCAATATACGTATGATCATTATCTGGATGGAGCACTACCGGTTGAATTTATGAGAGAATACAGAAAGTTGATGATAGTATGTGACAGCCCATGGGATGTAATTCGTAGTTATCACGTTGAGAAAATGAATATTGATTATATGCCAAAAGAGTGTATTGAGTCATTAATAGAGGAGTTAAGTCATATTCCGGATTTAATTTATTCTGCAGGGTTTGAAGGAAATATGGAGATCACAATGAAGGGGGCGGACAAGGGAAAAGCATTGAGCTGGTTGTGTGAAAAATTAAATGTTGATTTAGATAATGTTATGGCTTTTGGAGATTCCGGCAATGATATTACTATGTTAAAAGCAGCAGGTTATTCTTACGCATTATCTTCTGGCAATGAGTTGGCAAAAACAGTGGCTAAATTTGTAACAGGGAAAGGAAATGGAGAAGGAGGAGTAGGCGAAATAATACAAGAATATTTGACAAAATCTGGAAAATAGAAGAAAATAGATTATATTAAGATATACTAAGGAGAGGGGCGCATGTTAGCGAGAGAAAGACATAACAAAATTATAGAAATGGTAAATGCAAAAGGTTCAGTTCTAGTAAAAGAATTAAGTGAACAATTTGATGTGACGGAAGACAGTATCAGAAAAGATTTATCACTATTAGACAAAAAGGGACTTTTAAAGAAAATTTATGGTGGAGCTGTAAAAAACAGAGTCAATATACATGAGTTATATGTATCACAGAGAAAAGGGAAGAATGTAGAAGAGAAAAAAACAATTGCACGAAAAGCGTTTGAAATGCTTGAAGAAGGGGATGTGATTTTTTTAGATATTTCTACGATTAATATAGAACTAATTAAATTAATTATAGAAGCGAATTTGAGAATAACAGTTGTAACAAATATGATAGATGTAATGTTGAGTTTTACTGCGCCAGCGAATACAAATTTGATATTTATTGGTGGGAAACTAAATCATGGACGTGATGGATTTGTTGGTTCATATACAAATAAACAAGTTGCACAGTTTAATTTTGATAAAGCTTTCATGGGTGTTGTAGGGGTAGACTTAAAAAGAAATCAAGTATATACATATGCGACAGATGATGCGTTTACCAAAAAGACAATAATAGACTCCAGCAATACATCTTATATGATTATGGAAAATCGGAAATTTTCTGAAGAAGGAAATTATAAGTATGCAAAGGTAAATGATTTTACAGGAGTAATATTAGATGAAAAAATAAGTGATGATATTATGGAACAGTTAGAAAGGTATGATTTAGAAATTCATATCTAGTTACATTTCTGCTTTTGTTTTGGATATAAAGTGGATAGTTAATATAAAAGAAGCGACGAAATTAAATTTGCCGCTTCTTTTTGTATTATATAAGATTGCTCTATTAATCTTATGTAACTATAAAAATTGTTATCTTATATTTTTTAATAGTAACTATTATAGTCGAATCCAATGCTGTTACTAAAACTGTTTGACATTGAAGAGCCTACAATTGCGCCCATTAAAGTTGAAGTAAGAAATACAGCCAATATAACACCGATAAAAGAAATTAATAAAGCATAAGCTTTCTTGTCAGAACTGATATTAGCCATCTCAATATAAGTAACATATTCCATGAAAGAAGAATATATTAAACCAAGATAAAGAACAATCATACCTAATGTTGGAATGATGAGTATTAGTATCATTGCAGCACATATAATTATGGCGTTAATGAATGCGTTGACACCAACAATAGAAACAGATTGTGAAAATGTCAGATTTCCTTTAAACATGGATTTGGTAGTTAAAGTTAACATACCAGCCATTGCAAAGTAGTACGCTGCAAAGATAGCAGTTACTGTGAGTGCAATCGGAAAAGCGGATGCACCAAGCATGATGCCAAGAATAGGAATGCTACGTAAAGCATCTGCGCCGGCACTAATAAGTATTAGTGTTAGTAAAAATAAAACAATGAGATTAACACAAATCATTAGAATTCCATATAATGCATCATTTTTCGCAGCAAATTCTTTTGCCGTACCTGTAGGTGATTTAAAGTAATCTGCAAACTTAGTAAATACTAATTTTAATTTTTCTACAAACTCATTTGATGAGGCGTTATTTGCAGAACTTTCTGCGTTTGTAGTTGGCTGTGGTGATGGAGTGACAGGTGTTTCTACCGTCTTTTCCTCCACAGGTGTCTGAGTTTCTGGTGTTTCCGTTTGTGATGCGTTATTTTCAGCAACGGCTTCTTCACATGTACATACTTCACCTTCTTCTAGCGGTTTTCCGCAATGGATACAAAATTTTGCCATTTTTATCCCCTCCTAAATTATTAAAATATATTTTATAATAAATTTATTATAAAATGCGGTGGCAGTTGCCATTTTTATTTTACAGAAAAAGGGAAATGGTGTCAAATTTGAAGACAATAAGTTTACTCTATCTTAAAAAAATAAATAATTTGACAAAAACAGTATAAAATAATAGAATTAGTGGCATAGGTAAACGCAACGAAAGGAAGAGTAGACTTAAGTGAAGCTTAACAGAGAGCCTGATTAGGTGAAAGCAGGCAGTGGAGTGATGGTTGAAGATGGCCCTGGAGCGGCGATGGTGAGTGAAAAGATAGCAATTGATTTTCATAAATTATCGACGGGAACACCCGTTATAGTGTCAATGAGGTCTGGAACATTTCAGATAAAGTAAAGTGGTACCACGAAGTTTAATGCTCTCGTCTTTGCAAAAAGGCGGGAGCTTTTCTTATACGAAATAGACCGAAGGTCTATGAGTACGCATGGCTTACGCGAAAGAATATATTATAAAAAAGGAGAGACAAAAATGAGTAAAACATATTATTTAACAACAGCAATTGCTTACACGTCAGGAAAGCCACATATTGGAAATACTTATGAGGCTATTCTTGCGGACAGTATTGTACGTTTTAAAAGACAGCAGGGTTATGATGTAAGATTTCAGACAGGAACAGATGAACATGGACAGAAAATTGAGTTAAAAGCAGCAGAGGCTGGCATTACTCCAAAGGAATATGTCGATAACGTAGCAGGGGTCATCAAAGAAATTTGGGATGCAATGAACACATCATATGATAAGTTTATCAGAACTACAGATGCAGATCATGAAAAACAGGTTCAGAAGATTTTCAAGAAATTATATGATCAGGGAGATATTTATAAAGGGCATTATGAAGGAATGTACTGTACACCATGTGAATCATTTTTTACAGAGTCACAGTTAGTAGATGGAAAATGTCCGGATTGCGGAAGAGAATGTACACCGGCACAGGAGGAGGCATACTTTTTCAGAATGAGCAAGTATGCAGACAGACTGATTGAACATATCAATACTCATCCTGAATTTATTCAGCCGGAGTCCAGAAAGAATGAGATGATGAACAATTTCCTTCTTCCGGGATTGCAGGATTTGTGTGTTTCAAGGACATCATTTAAGTGGGGCGTTCCCGTAGACTTTGACCCAAATCACGTCGTTTATGTTTGGATTGATGCATTGTCAAACTATATTACAGGATTGGGATTTGATTTGGATGGAAACAGTGATCCAATGTTTGAAAAGTATTGGCCTGCAGACCTACATTTAATAGGAAAAGATATTTTGAGATTCCATACAATTTACTGGCCGATTATGCTGATGGCATTAGATATTCCACTTCCAAAGCAGATATTTGGTCATCCTTGGTTATTGCAGGGTGATGGAAAGATGAGTAAGTCTAAAGGAAATGTTATTTATGCAGATGATTTGGCAGGACTTTTTGGAGTAGATGCAGTAAGATATTTTGTTCTTCATGAGATGCCATTTGAAAATGATGGAACGATTACATGGGAATTAATGGTTGAGAGAATGAATTCAGACCTTGCCAATACTCTTGGAAATCTTGTAAATAGAACAATTTCTATGTCAAATAAATATTTTGATGGTGTTGTTGCAGGCAAGGGTGTTGTGGAAGATGTAGATGAAGACTTTAAGAAGGTAATTTTAGAAGCACCGGTGAAGGCAGCAGAAAAGATGGAGAAGCTTCGTGTGGCGGATGCAATGACAGAAATTTTTGCATTATTTAAGAGATGCAATAAGTATATTGATGAGACAATGCCTTGGGCGTTGGCAAAAGATGAGGATAAGCAGGACAGACTTGCGACAGTTCTTTATAATCTAATTGAAGGAATTAATATTGGAGCAAGCCTTCTTGAACCGTTTATGCCGGAGACTTCTAAGAAAGTATTAGA
Organism: uncultured Eubacterium sp.; assembly: GCA_947573465.1. Classification (GTDB taxonomy): domain Bacteria; phylum Bacillota; class Clostridia; order Lachnospirales; family Lachnospiraceae; genus Eubacterium_G. The sequence continues at coordinate 464 of CANPET010000012.1, read as the reverse complement.
GCAGATTAATGGCACAGCAAGAGCATTTGATGATATGACGGAATTTGGAAAATATCCATCAGGAAATAAAGTAACAGAAAAGCCTGAAATCTTATTTGCCAGAATGGATGTAAAGGAAGTAATGGAGAAGGTAGCCGAAATCGAGGCTGCCCAGAAGGCAGAAGCAGATGGTGAGAAATATCCGGAAGTAGAAAAGAAGCCTGAGATTTCCATTGATGACTTTGATAAGGTTCAAATTCAGGTTGGTGAGGTGATCAAGTGTGAGCCGGTGCCAAAGGCAAAGAAACTTTTAGTTTCCCAGATTAAGATTGGTGCAGAAACTAGACAGATTGTGTCTGGAATTGCAAAATACTATAAGCCGGAAGAAATGGTTGGAAAGAAAGTGGCAGTAATTACAAACTTGAAACCATGTAAACTTTGTGGTGTGGAATCACAGGGTATGATACTTGCCGCAGGAGATGATG
>CANPET010000011.1 GCA_947573465.1 uncultured Eubacterium sp. | reverse complement strand
TATGAATCTTAGCAATCTCAACACGCATCTGAACTCTTAACTTAGCATCCAAGTTTGAAAGTGGCTCATCCATAAGGAATACCTTAGGGTTACGAACGATTGCACGTCCCATAGCAACACGCTGTCTCTGACCACCTGACAAAGCCTTTGGCTTTCTGTCAAGCAACTGCTCAAGATCAAGAATCTTTGCTGCGTCTTTAACTAATCTCTCCTGTTCAGCCTTTGGTACTTTTCTTAACTTAAGACCAAATGCCATGTTATCATATACTGTCATATGTGGATATAAAGCGTAGTTCTGGAATACCATTGCGATATCTCTATCCTTTGGTTCAACATCATTAACTAACTTGTCTCCAATGTATAACTCTCCTGATGAAATTTCTTCAAGCCCTGCAATCATACGAAGTGTTGTAGATTTACCACAACCTGATGGACCTACGAAGATAATAAATTCCTTGTCTTTAATCTCAAGATTAAAATCCTTGACTGCTGCAAATCCATTTGGATATACTTTGCAGATATTCTTAAGTGATAAACTTGCCATATGTTCTCTCCTTCATATCTAGATTTCTCTACTCTCGTATGAAAGTATTCTAAATCACATTAATCTAAATTACTATATGTCAATTACACAAAATAATAAAAAAATCTTTGTTAATTTTGCATAGCCCTTCTACTATTTATCTAAAAATATGTTATTTTCACCAATAGTTATATGCTTTTCTTTGAGCAATCTGCCAATAGCACGCTTAAATTCACTCTTGCTCATGTTAAAATCTTTTCGAATGACTTCCGGTTTTTCTTTGTCAGTATAGTCAATTTTTCCACCATTATTCTTCATATATTCCAAAATTTTCTGGGCATCATCCTCAATCTGAAGATATGATTTCTTTCGAAGTGCTAAATCCAGTTTACCATCCGGGCGTACACTTTTCACTCTGGCTTCTACCTCCATGCCGACAAATACTTTTGTAGTAAGTTCTTTTGTCTGAATCAATCCATGATACTTATTATTAACCGCAACAAATGCGCCATATCGTGGGTTATAATTATAAACTACACCCTTTACGATATCCTCTTCTTCATATGTAGAATTACAATTCAGATAATCATATACTTTCATTGTGGCACACAGCCTGTGACTTTTATCTGTATAAACTCCAATCAGCACCTTATCTCCGGCTTTTATATCTGTCGTCTGTTCTTTATATGGAAGAAACAAATCCTTTCCCAGTCCCCAATCCAAAAAAGCTCCGAATTTCGTGATTTCTTTCACCTCGACATAAGCAGTTTCTCCCACCTGTGCCACAGGTTTATGTATGGTAGCTATTAATCTGTCTTGGGAATCTCTACAGATAAATACTTCCACTTCATCTCCTATGCCTGTTCCTTCCGGAACTTCATTCTTTGGCAGGAGCACTTTATCTTCCTCTGTTCCCAGATATACACCAAAATCCGTCCTTTTTACTACTTTTAATTTTAAAACTCTTCCTAATTCCATTGTCTCTCCATTAAATGTTTTTTAATTTTATTTGTGCATGTATTTCTCCATCTTCATTTCTCAGACTCATGCCTATTCCATCTTTTTCATTATATTTAATGCAAGTAATCTTCTCTCCTTCAAGCGCTTCCTTATTATAAACAATCTCAACCTGATTATAATATTCATTCTCTGGAAGATAATCCCATATCATCCTTAAATAATTTGCATTATTCACATGCCCATTGGTATCAATATCAATTCCACTTACTTCCACTTTTCCAAGAAATTCACTATCTCCGGAAAATCGAATTTTTCTGGAAACCTTGATACTGTCAAAAGCATTTTCTTTCTCATATTTGCAGAAATCCTCTTCTCTGATTCTTATTGGAATTCTCTCATTAATATCAATCAATCCCCAAATGGATTCCGCTTTCACCACAAACGCTCCGGCTTTATCTTTAATAAAAAACTGTCTGGTTGCCATTACCTTACCAAACTCTGTCGGGCAGGTTCCAATCTCTATCTCTTCACCTAACTTCAATTCTCTAAGAATTTGAATCTTATTGGCCAGCATTACCCATGCTTTATTCTGGGATTTCAGATAGTCTACTCCTACACCTAGAGTTTCCGACTGAAATGTACTGCAATCCTGTAAATAATTTAAAATCTCATGATAAGGTACTTTTCCTGTTTTGTCTAATCTGCTGTAACTTACTTTTGTCCTATATGTGTACATACCATGCCTCTCTTATATTATTTAGTGAAAATCTGTCCATCCACTCGTTTCGTTGGCACTCTCACCAGTTCCCCCTGCTGTGGTTTCCTCTGGTACAGTGGTTGGCTGCTCCGGTGTTGTTGGTGTCGTGGTCGGCTCCTCCGGTTTCTGAATAACTGCCTGCTTTGGTGTAACAACAACTGTCAGCGTCTTTGTTTCTGCAGTGTATGTCTGTCCTTTATATTGCGCCTTATATGTAACAACATATTCACCCGGTTTTGACATATCAACCTTTCCTGTATATGTTACAGCTGAACGGATGCTCAACTGTTTTCCCTGATAGGTAGTAACGCTCTTTACGTACTTGTAATAATCAAATGAACTGCCCTGCGTAAGTGTTACTTTTGCATTTGTTAAAGTCAACTTCACTTTATGGCTCTTTACTCTATATTTAACAGACCTTGAAGTACTTTTATTATTCTTACCTTTTACTGTATATGTTACCTTATAAGTTCCTTTTTTTGCAAAAAATACCATTCCTTTTTTTGCAGACACTTTTTTACCTTTGTGTTTTACAGTTACTTTTACCTTGGATGTAAGGTTTGCTCCTGTTGCTGACTTTGCTTTAATTCCTGACAACACATTTACCCTACTGCCCAATGCTACATCTTTTTTATTTTTTGCCCCTTTAATGCTAGGAGATTTTGTATCAACTACTTTAAACTTAACCGTCTTTGTTAACCTGTTACCCAATGAATCTTTTACAGTAAATTTTACTTTATATGTACCTAACTTTTTAGTGTTAATCTTTCCTTTGACTTTTATTTTTGATTTCTGAATATCGTTTCCGGCACTGTCTTTGATGGTTACCAAATCTAATGGTTTCACTTTTTTTCCGTATTCTACTGATGACTGGTCAACAGTAAGCGTCGGCACCTTTTTACGATACGGGTTCTTTGGGTCAGGATCTGTCGGATCCCAATCTGTAAACTTGCCATTACGTATCGGCGTAAAAGATGGTCTTGGTAATGGATCATCTTTCTTATTGCCCCAGAAAATCGTAATCTTCGTGCCTATCGGACATTTATCATAAATCCACTTTGCATCTTTGCATAACAGTCTTACACATCCATGAGATGCCTTATTCCCCATAACATTATAGGCTGAAACCGACATCGTCGATTTGTCTCCATTTTTGTAATACCATACAGAATGGAACAATATTCCTGTTGTGATTCTTGAACAATATTGCGCATAACAATTTCCAATCATTTCATGCCATCTGTATTTTACCGGTATGTAAAATGTTCCTGTAGGTGTCTCACTGCTTGGAGAACAAATCATTGCTTTCACTGCCTTGCCATTTTTATAAATGGTTGTACAGTTTGTTCCCAAATTTACCTTAATGGTATATTTTCCTGCTGCCTGCACCGTCTCCACCTTATTTATGGAGATACAACTAACTATCATGATAACTGCAAGTATTAATGCAGTTGCTCTTTTTATTATTTTTTTCATATAACCGCCTCCTGCTCAATAAAATCTCCTTCATTATACTACATTCTCCTTTTTTTACAATCGAAATAATATTGCATTTCTTTCTATTTTTAATATATAATGATATTTACATGATTTTTTATAATAATATGAAGAAAGATTGATTATTTTGTCCGGTTAGCAACAATAAAAATAAGAGAATGGAGGAAAATATGTCAAATTTAAAGTTTAAATTATTTTTTGTTTTTTTAGCAGTAGGTTTTATTTTCATTGCGTTGGATATAGATATAAAAACAGATTTAAACTATCCACATCCATATGACAATTCTGACAGTGTGATTGGAGAATTTCAATATTACAATATTGCATCAAATTATGGTGCTAAATGTAGTTATAAATTTATCGATACTTCTAGTTCTGCTGATGATACAGAAAACCAGAACATTCCTTCCGCTACAAAAAAAACTTCCGGGCTGACGCAGACTAAAGTTATTGACGAAGTTTTTTTTGACAATATTCATATTGATATTTTTAATGACCTCATTGGTTTCTTATTAATTATTGTGGCTTGTATTGGTTTTAAAAAGGTAAATAAAGTTTTTTCTTTTGGTATATTTAGTGCATTTTGTGGATTGATTCTGCATATAATACTAACGTCACTTCCGTTCTTTTTTAACGGATTATTCTTGTGTAATATTTCTATGGTTCTTGGAATTGCATATTTAGGAAGTATTATACTGACAACTTTCTTTTTCTCCAAAGGATTATTCTCAATGTGTGCTGATGTATGCTGTAGAGACGAAAGAAAATGGGGCAAAACTGCCTGGTTTATTTCTGTTGTTCTCCAAATCTTACTGACATTTATTTTTTGGATAGGTTCAGACTTTGGAGCACTGAAATCCCTTGGTTATGTTATTGAAGGAATTTTGGTTTTTGATATTATTATGTTCTGGCTGATTTTAAAAAGAGTTTATATATATCTGGAACGTTCATATATTGAATCCGCCTCCAGAAGAAAGTAGAGATTATATGCGAAAAACATCTATAAAAAATTTAATAATTACATTATCTTTGCTATTTGTTGTAACTATTTCTGCTTTTTTTATACAGGCAAATGCAGAAGATAACGAAATGACCTTTCATTCCATATATGTCGGTTCCGGAGACGCACTCATTGTCAGCAGTGGAGAACATTATATGATTGTTGATTCCGGTCCTCCAAAAAGTGAAGCGATGGTAATGAATTATTTGAAAAAATTAAACATTCCGGAAAATAAGATCGACTATGTTGTTGCGACGCATCCTGATGGTGATCATGTAGGAAATTTTCAAAAAATATTTGAAAATTATGAGGTTGGACAAGTTATCTATTCGCCATGTACAAAAGCCAACACAACCTACTCAAAATTTATTGAGAGTGTTAAAGAAAAAGGTTGCCCTTATCGCAATCCTGTTGAGGGCGAATCATGGGAATTGGGAGACGCCACTGTAACTGTTCTCTATGACGGTTCACAGGGAGCAACATATAACGAATGTAGTATTGTTTTGCGTGTCACATGCGGTGGTAAATCACTCTTACTTACAGGGGATTTACCTTCCAATATAGAAAAACAGTTGATGGCTAAAGGCTATAATTTTGAAGCCGATGTATTAAAAGTCGGACATCATGGTGCCGGTTCATCTTCCAGTGCTGCTTTTTTAGATGCTGTAAAGCCACAGTACGCTGTTATTTCTTCCTCAAGAGAACCCACTGCTTCACTACCAAGAGATTCTGTTTTAATGAAGCTGGCGCGACGGTTTATTAAAGTGTATCGGACCACGGACAAGGATGTAGTAATTAATTTTAAAAACGGAACGATTACTACGCCAAACAAAGAAAACAAAAAATTTATATCAATAAAAAGAGGAACCATCGCGCTTTCTAATAATGTATTTTATGCTTCGAAAAAGGCAAAGACTCCTGGTGTTTCGCTTATTGTAGATGGTCAGGTTGTTCCTGCTTCCCAGTATAAAATAAAGTATTCTTCTAATAAGAACACTGGATTCGGAAAAGTAAAACTTACTGGTACTGAAGTTAAATATATCAGCACCTGCAGCACTACGTTTATGATACTTCCTGCAAAGGAAACTATCAAAGGAAAAGCCGGTGCGATAAACAATATCAAATTAGACTGGAGTTCCCAGAGCAGCGCTACAGGTTACCAGCTTCGATATTCTACAGACAAGAACTTCAAGAAAAATGTTCAATATATTACGTATAAGACGCCTAAAACAACTAGTGTAAAGCTTTCTAATCTGTCTTTTAACAAGAAATATTATATTTCTGTCCGTGCTTACAAAAGCAATATTGGCAATGGAAAATGGAGTAAAACATTAGCAATAAAAACAAACAAGCCTCCAATTCCTGCAAAGCAGGCAATCAAAGACTTTGACAGCCAAAAGAAAAAAATTGTTATTGCATGGACAAAACAGTCAAAAAAATATAATGCCGGGTATAAAATCCAATATTCCAAAGACAAATCTTTTAAAAAGAATGTGACAGAATTAGTTGTGAAAAAAACAACAAAAAACAAATTGAAATTAAAGAAATTAAATAGCAGAAAACCTTACTATATCCGTGTGAAGGGATACAATCGGTATGGTGAAGGAAAATGGAGCAAATCTTTAAAATTTTATTTCAAAGAAAAGTAATTCTTTCCCTATAACAAATTGTCGCTTGCGACACTTCGCGCGCGAGTGGTTGCATTAGCAAAATAAAAGTGTGTTACAAAATCTGTACCACACTTTTATTTTATATATTATTTATCTCTTAATATAACACTGACTCCCATACCTGCTGCTTCCGGTCCGGTATGTGTCCCCACTACAAATGATAACGGATCATAATAAATATCTGCTACATTGCTGAATCGTTCTTTTACCTGCTGATACCATGCGTCGGCATCCTCCTGTTTACGGAAAGAACCTGCTGCGCCGATACGAATCTTCTCAATATCATGTTCCTCTAACATTTTATTGACAAAGTCTTCGGAATAATCCAACATTTTTGCAATACCTTTTTTCATACCACGTACTTTTTCCAAAGCATCAAATTTTCCACCTACTGTAGTCAGTACCGGTTTAATATTTAGTACTGCACCAAGTGCCGCTGCCGCAGGTGTAACTCTTCCACCTTTTTTTAAATATTTCAAATCATCTACGGTTAAGAAAATTACTGAATTGTAGGCGTTTGCCTCTAATGCCTCTTTTATCTCCTTGGCAGACTTTCCATTGTCTGCCATCCATTTCGCATCCAAAACAGATTGGCGCATTGTTACAGAAATACGGTGGTCATCCACCACCTGAACCTTTCCATCGTAATCCTCTGCTAACTGTATCGCAGCATGACAGGAATTACTCAACCCACTGGATAATGGAATGTAAACCACTTCATCATATCCTTCTTCTAAAAGTTTATCCCACATATCCATCACATCTCCCGGTGACGGCATTGATGTTGTGATATCTTTATCTCCTGCTAACTGTGTATAAAACTCGTCCTGTGTTAAATTGGTCTCCTGATAAAACACTTCTCCATCAATAATAATTGGTGTAAAAGTCAGATAAATTCCTAACTTTTCTGCCTCGTCAGCCTTTATTCCTGCATTACTGTCTGTCATTACTGCTACTTTCATAACACTCTCCAATCTCTTTATTGTTCTTCATTCTTCAATACAATTAGTCTATTCTTTCTTTCCCCCAGAAAAATAGTGCTACTGTTCCGGGACCTGTATGGCTTCCTATTGTTGTCCCAATATCATTAATCTCTATTTTTCCTTTTGTATTGGGGAACTTTTCTTCTATCATAGAGGCAACCTTTTGTGCATCCTCTATGCAGGCTGAATGGCTCATATATACTTTATCTGCATAATCAAGTCCATTGTCAGCCAGTTCTTCCATTTTTGAAACCATCGCATGAAAGACTTTTTTCTTCCCTTTCACTTTCATTCTTGGTATTAGTTTACCCTCATTATCTACATTTAATAATGGACATATACCTAAAATTCCTCCAACAACACCTGCTGTCTTAGAAACTCTGCCACCTTTAATATAAAATGTCAAATCTGTAGAGAAAAACCAATGATTTAGTTTTCTTTTATTCGTTTCAACCCAATCAAACAAATCATCAATAGACATTCCCTGATCTCTCAGGTCTGCCATTTTATCTGCCAGCAAACCAAAACCTGAAGAAGCAGCAAGTGAATCCACTACATACAACTTTCTTTCCGGAAACTCCTCTTCCAAATTTGCCTTTGCAACCAATGCCGAATTAATTGTGCCTGAAATCCCGGATGATAGTGTTATATGAATAACGTCTTTTCCTTGTTCCAGATATTTTCTAAAATGTGCTTCATATTCTTCTGCATTGACCTGTGATGTCCGTGTCTCTGCTCCGTCTACCATTGCCTGATAAAAATCACTCATTGACATGGTCTTACCCAAATCATCTATATATTGTTTTCCATCTAATTCATAGTGAAAACATAAGTATTCTATATTTCTCTCTTTAAAATGTTCTGCTGTTAAATCGGCTGTTGAACAACAGCTTATTACATATTCTCCCATACTTTTTCCTTTCATTAAATACTCCCCAAAAATTTTTCTTATTATATCATTATACTGATTTTTGTGCAAATAAAATTACTATAACAAAAGATTCTTATAACAAAATAAAAGACATCTCATATGAAATGTCTTTTATCCTGTTTAAACTGGTTCTTTTCTTTTTGCTCTGAATATTTAACTAAATTTAAAAGCAAATTTTTCTAATTTCTATAGAAAAAATAGTACAATAAGCAAAATCGCCATGATAACTAAAACGATTCTCGCAATATTTATTTCTTTACTGTCTCTTTCCGGCACATCGTTTGAACAAAAACCGTTTTCTTTCATCAGCAAAACTGCCTTATCAAAGTCATTTTCACTTACCAGCACTCTTTTTGTAATTGCACTGTCACATCCTATCATGCGAAAATAATCTCCTGCACCATCTGCAATGATTTGAGTGTTAATTTCCTTACTTTCCAACAGACCAATCAGCATTTGTAAATCTATTTCGTCACTTGTAGCATATATTTGTTTCAAATTTCCCACCTGTCTTTTAATTTAAACTATTGTATATAAAACTTTTCTACTACTCGCACTTACTTTAACACTGCCATCTGACGTTGTCAACATAATATCGGCTTACACTCTTTATTCCTGACGCTGTATTGCATCATACCCTGTTTCACCGGTTCTTATCTTCTGTGCACTGCGCACTTCGTAAGTAAAGATTTTTCCATCACCATAATCTCCTGTGTATGCTGCTTTTCTGATTGCTTTTTCTGTCAGGTCTGCCCAATCTTCTGAGGAAACAACAACTTCAATTTTCACCTTCTGTTTCATTCTCTCTTCTAATTTCATACCTTTTGTCCAATTGTCACTACCTCTCTGTGCACCATATCCCTCTACTCTTGAAACAGTTAATCCATTTACCTGAAGATCTTCCAGTGCCTGCATAACTGCTTCACATTTTTCCTCCCTTACGATTGCCTCTACTTTAATAATCATTATAATACCTCCATTTACTTTTCCGAAAAAAATAAGAACGTACGACAAATAATTGTCGAACGTCCTTGTTCTTCAAAAAGTGTAGCACTTGTACTTTTAAAAAGCAAGTACCTTTCCTTTATTCTTAATTATATTAAGTTTCTTATTAATTTATTTAACTAAATTTTTTGCCAGTTCCTTCATCTGCTCTACATTATCCTGTTTCATGGTCGATTTAATTGTAATAACCGGCTCCACGATTTCAATGTTTTTCATACCTTCAAGCTCTGCTTTCATTACTCTGGCTGCTGTCGGAGCCCATGAACCATTTTCCATAATTGCTACGGTTCTCTTCTGATAATTCTTTACCTTTAAATGATGAAGGAATTTCTCCATTGGTGGAAATACCCCTGCATCATAAGAAGATGCTGCCAGTACCAGTCTGTCATAGCGGAATGCATCTTCCACAGACTCGTGCATATCCTCACGACACAAATCTGCAATCGCAACCTTTTCTGCACCTGCTTCTTCTAAAATCTCTTTTAACTTTTCTGCTGCCTTTGCAGTATTTCCATGGATAGAAGCATGTGCAATAAAAATGCCCTTATCTTCCGGCTCGTAACTGCTCCATGTATTATATTTATCAATGTAGTATTCCAGATTTTCTGTAAGCACTGGTCCGTGCAACGGACAAATTGTCTGAATATCCAAAGCTGCTGCTTTCTTTAGCAACATCTGCACCTGCACACCATACTTTCCCACAATATTAAAATAATATCTTCTGGCTTCACATGCCCAATCCTCGTCTGCATCTCTTGTTCCAAATTTTCCAAACGCATCTGCACTAAACAACACCTTTTCAGTGCTTTCATATGTAACCATAACCTCCGGCCAATGAACCATCGGTGCCATCACGAACGTAAAAGTATGGCTTCCCAGCTCTAATGTATCGCCTTCTGCCACAACTATCTTTTTATCTTCTATATCAACATCAAAAAACTGACTCATCATCGGAAATGTCTTTGCATTTCCTACAATTTTCATTTCCGGATATTTTTCAACTAACTGAAGAAGACTTCCTGAATGATCCGGTTCCATATGCTGAACTACCACATAATCAACTGTTCTGCCATCCAAAGCTTCATCCAAATTCTTCAACCACGCCTCTGTCACTGCACTATCCACTGTGTCCATAACTGCCACTTTATCATCAAGAATAACATAAGAATTGTATGCCATTCCTGCCTCAAGCATATACTGACTCTCAAACAGTGTAGTGTCATAATCATTTACACCTACATTAATTATCGTATTTGTCACTTTTTCCATAATGTCTCCTTTTGTTCTTTTCGGCCTTCTTCTCTGCCCTTTCGTTCTACATCCTGATCGTGTATATACAAATTCATATACTCTACTCTCCATCTGTCATTACTCTTGATTTTTTCTACTTCTGACCTTATTGTAGCAGAATATTTGCTATTGTCAAACTGTCCATTTACTGCATTTATGAAGTACCAACTTGCATTTCTTTTTTTCCATTATAAAATACCCTCTCTCTTAAGGAGAGTCTATACCTTTAATATAGATTCTCCTTAAGAAAGAAGGCAATTTTTTGTTGTTAATGTTATTTTTACTTTATTATTTGTTTTATTTTGTGTAAACTTCCATTTTCCCAAAACCCTTTATCATTTCTTTATCAACGAATATATTTTCATCCCGTCTATTGTATCAACTGAAAAAGTAGCATCTGCCTTATCTAATTCAAGGCACTCATTAAAGTCCTCCAATTCAAAATCAAATCCTAATTGCTCTGTTCTTCCATATACTTGATTCACCAACTGTCCCTTATTTATAAAAATCAAATACAATACATTTTCATCTACCATATTGTTATAAATTTCATTCGATTCAATTTTCACAATGTTTTCTATTCTTTCCTTACTAGTATATGGGGCAATAAAATAAACTTTTTCCCACTCAAAATTAGTCAAACTATCCAGTGAAATCTTTTGTGAATCGCTCTGTTCTTTCAGATTTTCTTTAAATTTCCCCAATTCTTTATTGTTTGAACAAGCAAATAACATTATTGACAAAACGCCCAACAATAAAACAAGTTTATTCTTTTTCATTATACCTACACTCAATCCTTTCATATATCCGGCACAACATATAGTATTCTATTTATGTAGCCAATAAATCCCTGTTGATTTATTATTTGTCAATTTATTTTCAATTCTTTTCTTTAATTTACTATCAGACACATTTATTGAAGTATCATACCACTTTATCACATCACGTCCAATAGAATTGTTATGCAAATCCATTTCTCTATGTCTCTTTTCAGTATAACCATCTGCTGCTTTCTTTTCTAATTGCTTTTTTGTTTTTCCACTTTCATGCGCTGTTGCATATGCTTTTGCCCATGCTCTCGTTATATCCCTCGTCATCAAAGCATTCCATACCCCATGTCTAAATCCATCCGACTTGTCGCCCAGCCCATTATATCCAAATCTCTTTTGTGTCATTTCAAATGCCTTTTTTGTGAGTGCTTTTGTGGCAATTGCTTTTTTAGGTTCACAAATAATTAAGGCTTTTTCATCAGATGTCAATGACGTCCACTGACTATACGCTTCCTTATAGGCATTTGAAGCACTAACATTTATGCCAAATTCCCATTTCTTTTCATCATATTCCTCTATAATTTGATTATTTACCTCTACGATTAATTCTGGCAATTCACTATCACTATCCTCTTTTATTTCTTCGATAATTTCACACAGTTCTAAATCTTCATCATCAACTTCATAACCTTTTACTTCTAAATATTCACTAACTTCCTCAACTGATTCAAACTCTTTTCCTGTTAACGGATTAATAAAATGCTGATTTTCCAACTGTTCTACATTTGAGACCTTTAATTCTTGTTCAATATCCTCTATTACCTCTTCGTCTTCCTCATTATTCTCCAAAAACTCAACAACATCTTCAACTTTCTCCTCTATAGAATTATTCTTGTCAACAAATTTGTCCAATTGTTCTTGATTGTCATAATCCAATTCATCTGATTCTTTCATTTCACCAACAAATTCCTCATATAATTCTTCTCGGTTATTCTCAATAATCCGATTAAGATTATCAACCATCTCCTCTGCTTGGCTAATATTTATTCTATCCCCCGCATGACAAACTTTGTAGTCAACATTTCCTATAGAACTTAATAGCAAAATCATTGACAATAATATACAAATCTTCTTTTTCATTTAATACCTCCTTTATTATATTGTTATAAAAATCTGTATTTTCCATAACAAAAGCATTCGTCCAAAAGAACGGATGCTTTTTGCCACTCTTATATTAAATTAACCATTTTGCCTATTTTGTCAACAGAACTTACATAAACGATAGTGATTTCTGCGTAAACGATAGTACTTTATTTTGTACTATTGTATCATATACGTTTTTATTTCGTATAAACTTCCATTTCCCATAATGAATATCCATATGGTAATGCTCTCTTTACACCCTGCATTTTTACATATCTGGCACTTACTGCATCAAATGTTACAGTGTCAATACCACCATTTTGTCCTGTTAAGCTCTTAACTGTTTTCCATGTCTTACCATCTGTTGATGTCTGTATCTTATAACTTTCACCATAAGCACCTTCCCAATTAAGAACTACTTTATTAATTGTATATGCCTTTCCAAGATCAACACTTATCCATGCATCATCTGCGAAGTTTGATGACCAGCGGGTTCCATTATTTCCATCAAAGGCATATCTTGCAGCTGTTCCATCTGCCTCAGAACCGGAAGCATCTGCTGTTCCACTTTTTGCTACATTTACTCCACTTACATCCGGCTCTTCACTGCCACCTGTAGAACCTTTTCCGTATACTTCCATTTCCCAGATAGAATATCCATATGGTAACGCTCTTGTTACACCCTGCATTTTTACATATCTGGCATCAGTTGCTGTAAAGGTAATTGTGTCTACACCACCTTTACCATCTGTTACGTTTTTCACTGTTGTCCAGTTCTTTCCGTCTGTCGATGTCTGTATCTTATATGCTTTTCCGAAAGCACCTTCCCAGTTTACTACAACCTTGCTTACTGTATAAGTTTTACCTAAATCTACTGCCATCCATGCATCATCTGCAAAATCTGATGACCAGCGGGTACCTGTATTTCCGTCTGTCGCATTATCTGCAGACATTGCTGTGCTTTCTGAGCCAGACTGTGTTGTCTTTTTACCTTTTGCAAGGTTTGTTCCTGATGGTACTTCCGGTTCTTCACTTCCACCTGTAGAACCTTCTCCATACACTTCCATCTCCCATAAGGAATATCCGTATGGTAATGCTCTTGTCACTCCCTGCATTCTCACATATTTTGCATCTGTCTGTGCAAATGTAATTGTGTCAATACCACCATTTCCATCTGTTACATTCTTCACTGTTGTCCAGTTATTTCCATCTACAGATGTCTGTATCTTATACGCTTTTCCGTAAGCACCTTCCCAATTAAGAACTACTTTACCTACTTTATATGTTTTTCCAAGGTTTACATAAATCCATGCATCATCAGAATAATTAGATGACCAACGTGTTCCATTATTTCCATCAACTGCATTTGCTGCTTTCATTGCATCATTTTCTTCCCCTGATGCTGTAACACTCTTATTCTTTGCAAGATTCTCTCCTGAAACAACATCTCCCGGCTCTTCTGTGCTTCCACCATTAATCTTGTATGTAGCTGTAGATACACCTGATGTTATCATTCCTTTTCTGTATGCGATTGCTTTAATTGTTGTATCTTTGCTTATCTTAACAGTTGGAACATAAAGTTTTGAATTTTCATTTGGTGTTGAACCATCTGTTGTATATCTGATTTCTACACCCTTTGTCGGGCTGGTAATTGTAAGATTCTGTGTTCCACTATATGTGCCTGATGCCAGACTAAACTGTGGGTTCTGTACTGTAGCCGCTTCATATACACCCATTTCCCATAAGGAATATCCATATGCTAACGCTCTCTTTACACCCTGCATTCTTACATATCTGCATGTTGTCGCATCAAATACGATTTCTTCTTTTCCACCCTTACAGTTTGAAGTTTCATATACTGTATTCCAGTTGTTTCCATCCATAGATGTCTGCAACTTATATGCTTTTGCATAGGAAGCTTCCCAGTTAAATGTTACTTTATTAATTGTATAATTTCTTCCTAAGTCAACCTGAGCCCATTCATTATCACTAAACTCTGATGACCATCTTGTACTTGTGTCATTATCTACAATCTTATCTCCACTAACGGATGGATTTTCTGCTGAAGATACTGTTACTTCTTTGCCAAGAGCAATGTTCGTATCTAGAGATACCGGTGTACCATTTACTGTAATTGTGCTTGTTGCCATCGCTGATGTAATACATTCATCTTTTACTGCAATTGCTTTTACTGTAGCAGTGCTTGATACTGCAAATGTGCCTTCATATACTGGTGAAGACTTTGTAGGCATTGCTCCATCTACTGTATAGTGGATTGTTGCTCCTTCTGTTTTTGTTTTGATTGTTACATACTGTGTATCATCATATTCGCCTGTTGGTACGGAAATTTCCGGTGTTTCTGCCTGTACAATATTAAAGTTTCTGTCTTTATATACTTCAAAACTTACTAATGCCTTTGCACCAATGGTTGCTGTACCAATTTTTCCTGACTTATTATTAAATGTTACTACTTTTGTCTCGTTTGTTGGATTCCAAACAGTTGCTGTGTATTTATTTGTAGTCTTATTGTAGTAAACTGCTGCTGAGCAGTCTCCTGTAGCAATAATATCTGTTGTCTTAACTCCTAATTCTTTCATTGCATGAATGAACCAGTAAGTATTCGCTGTATCTGTCTTCTGAACCTTTGTATCATTCTCTAAGAATTTGTTTAAAGCAAGGTCCGGATTTGTCTGTGAAAGGAATGGCCATGTAATATGCTGCCAGCCTGTATCCGGATGTGGATACTCTCTCAGCATCTTATCAATTTCTTCTTGACTCTTTCCTTCTTTGTTTGCAACCTTCACTGCCTTATCCATCGCATCATCTGTGTCTGTTTCAAGGCTCTTATAAATTTCAGCACATCTTTCCTGATTCATACCATAGTATGTTAAATATTCTGAAATCGGTAACCACTGGATTCCGTATACATATAATGGCTGTCCTCCGAAGAATGTTCCGTAGAAGTTGATACCACCATATACCTGACCAACTACGTCATATGGCCATGCTTCAACCCAGTTATCTTTGTCATAATCGAACCAGTACTGTTCTACTGCTTCCATTTCGTTTGTAAAACCAAATACACCTGCATCTCTATATGTGTCGTTGTTTGTAAGCACACCCCAGAGGTACATGCTTACCCAGCTGAATAAAGACTCACTGGCTGATTCCTGATTGTTACCTGAATCATTATCTGCATATCCGCCTGCCCATGAATGTCCTTCATATAAGTCATACGCTCTGAATCTGCAGTATTCACTATCGTTATCTGATGGGTTCGCATAGTCACGAATCATCATCTCAATCATACCTTTATAATCGTTGTAAAACTCTTCATCATATGTCGCAAGTACTGTTGCTGCAAACATAAAGTAGCCGTATGTAAAATGGTGGTCACAGATTGCCGCATTTGCTCCAAACTCACTCCACTCATAATACAATGTTCCCCAGTTCTGGTTATAGATAAAGTAACTGATATCATCCTTTCCATCGTATGTAAACCAGTTTACTAATATCTTCTTAATTCTCTTTAAGAAAGTATCTCTTAATTCTGTCTCTCCAATCTGTTCTGCCATGAGAACTCCCATTCCAAGAGGATGTAAGTTCTTTCCTTCCCAGTAAGCATCTCCTGCAGGGTTCAAGTTCTTTGTAGCATCTTCTAATTGATTTAAATATCCTAAAAGTGCTTCTCCATCAAAGTTTGAATTTGTTGGAAGTGCAAAAGTAGGAAGAAGCCCTGCAAACTCTGAAACCGTCTTGAAAGAGTTTCCTTCAATCGCTTTCATATCTCCTCTGACAGATGTATATGTTGCAAATGAGCCATTGTCATCTGTAGAATTTTTCCACTGATGTGGTAACATACACTGGAATGTCTGATTTGAGAATCCAGCTCTCTTTACTGTTGTTGTTACACTGTAGTTTGATGTAATCTTTGCATTGCTGTCATTATAGTCATAAGTTACACTTGTATCTGTTACAAATGCATATCCGTGACGATAGAAGGTTTCTATCTGTGACTTATTAAGCATTGTACCGATTGACATGTATCCATTCTTACCTGGGAATGTTACTCTGATATAACTTCCGATTTTCTTGAATGTTGTATTTTCCGGTACAGATAATGTGTAGTAACTCTTTGAAGTCTTTGTTTTTGCCTTATTGTCACTATCTGTTATCTCCAGACCAATATGATCTGTTTTTAATGTTGCAAGGTTATTTGTTAATATTTCATTTCCATTTCCATCAAAGATAGATGTAATACTTGGTGATGAAATATAGATTGTCTCTGTATCGCCATATTCTGTGAAGATATAAGGTGAACCCTTAACAAAGGTACTCTTCATTGCCAGATGACTGTCATCATATAGACCTGCTGTTACAGAATAATCACTGTAACCCATTACCTTATCACAGGCACTTGCATTATCTAAATTTTCAGGCAGAATATAAAAGTCTGTTTCTGTTTCTGAGTTTACAGATACATTTACATCTGTCTCTCCCATATCCGGAAGCCATCCTTCTGTTGCTGTTAATATTCCAAGTCCCTTTGTAGAATATTTTGTCTTGAATGGCATTGTACATAATGTATTACCAAACTTGTTAATTAAAATAGACTGCCACCAGTCGTTACTGTCAATTGGGCTTTGAATAGAATCATCTTTGTACACCGGAAGTTTCGTTTTCTCATGGTACATTGAATTTGCGAGGTATGTTCCTTTTCCATTTGATGCTACATATGACTCTGGAAAATTTGGTATATTATGTGTCGGTTTTGCATCTCCTGCTTTGTACTCATATACCTTAAATTCCTTTATACTAAATCCGCTTCCACTTTCAACTCTTGTATATCCATTCATTCTGACATATCTTGCCGTAGCAAACATTGGTACGTTAGCAACTTCATATCCATATCCTTTTAACTGTCTGTAAACTGTTGTCCAGTCATTTCCGTTTGTTGATACCTGAATGTCATACATTTTTCCCGCATCGGAGTTCCATTCAATAATTACACGACCAATGTCATAGTTTCTTCCTAAATCCACCATAAACCACTGATTGTCTTTTTCACCGGAACACCAATATGTATTATCATTACCATCTACTGCATTTTTTGCGAGAACAGATGTCTGATTAATCACACCATTGTCATCATACATCCACCAAACATCTCTGAGTGATGATGCCTGAGTATTTTTATTTTCTGCAATATTTGTTCCATAATCTACAGGTCTTTTTGTCACTCCATCTGTTCCGTATACTTCAAATTCATAAAGTGAATATCCATAAGCTGTCAATGCCTTCTTTGTCATGTATACTCTGACATATCTCGCATTACCTTGTATGTTAAGTTCTTCGTCTCCTCCGTTACAATTATTGTTTGTATAAACTGTGTTCCAGTTTTCTTCATCGTTGGATGTCTGAATCTTATATTCTTTCGCATAAGCGCCTTCCCAATATAACTTGACTCCTGTGAAATCTGTTACTTTTCCTAAATCCACATAAATCCACTCATCATTATTCTCCCAGGCGCTTTCCCATCTGGTAGCCTTTGAACCGTCAACTGCGTAAGCCGGGTCACTGTTTCCTACCGATGAACTTGCATATACCATTCTTCCCTTTGAAATCACGTAAGGGGAATTGTCTGCTGCTTTTACATTCCGCATTGGTGCAGCACCGAGCACCATTGCTGCAACGAGCATTACTGCTGTAACTTTTTTTGCTCTGGTAAATAGATTACCTTTTCTCATTTTTTTACCCTCCATAAGGTGTGTATTGGTCCGAAATCCTCCACACATTTTTCTCTGTTTCTCTATAGCGCTATCTCCGTTTTATGCCGACCAAAATTCTGTCCCAACATAAAAAACATATTCTTAGAATATTTGATAAAAATGTTTTTTGCAACATTCTCACAAAATTGAAATTGTTTTATTGTCAATTTTGTACATTATGCATAAAACAGGCTTTTCTTACAAAACTTGTAA
>CANPET010000010.1 GCA_947573465.1 uncultured Eubacterium sp. | reverse complement strand
GATTGAAAAATCCAAACAGACCAATTGGTTCTTTTTTATTCCTTGGTCCTACAGGTGTAGGAAAGACAGAACTTTCAAAGACTTTAGCAGAGGCAGTGTTTGGTACAGAAGATTCTATTATCCGAGTAGATATGTCAGAATATATGGAAAAGCATAGTGTGTCAAAGCTGATTGGTTCGCCTCCGGGATATGTAGGATTTGAAGATGGAGGACAATTAAGTGATAAGGTTCGCCAGAATCCTTATTCTGTAGTGTTGTTTGATGAAATTGAAAAGGCACACCCCGATGTGTTCAATGTTTTGCTTCAGGTGTTAGATGATGGACATATTACAGATTCTAAAGGAAGAAAAGTCAGCTTTAAGAATACAATTATTATTATGACAAGTAATGCAGGGGCGAATCGGATTGTGGATCCAAAACATCTGGGATTTCGTCAGGGAGATACAGAAAAGCAGGATTATGAAAAGATGAAATCCAGTGTTATGGAAGAAGTGAAGCAGATGTTTAAACCAGAATTTATTAATCGAATTGATGACATTATCGTATTCCACACATTATCAGAAACAGAAGTTAAGAGTATTGTAGGACTGATGCTGAAAGGTCTGGCAAAGCAGGTTCAGGAGCAGATGGATATTCATTTGACATTTACGGCAGGGCTAAAAGCATATATTGCTAAGGAAAGTTATGATAAGAAGTTTGGTGCAAGACCACTGAGACGAATGATTCAGAACAAAGTGGAAGACCAGCTGGCAGAAGAAATACTGGCTGAGAATGTATGTAAAGGACAGCAGGTCAGTGTCGGATATAAAAATAATCAGGTTACTTTTACAGTGAAAAGTTAAGTAATGGAAAGTGCAAAAAAGTGATGTAAAATTTAATGCGATATGATAGAATATCTTATAAGATAAAGTCGCTTAAAAGCGAATGTAAACAGGAGGATGAAATGGCAATTATAAAGGAATTAATCAAAAAAGAAAGTAATGGTACAATCAGTTTTGGAAATTATCAGTTAGATGAGAAAAAGAAACTCTCTGACTTCGAAGTTTCTGGTGATATGTACAAAGTAAAGACATGGAGTGAGATTACAAAATTAGAGAGAAATGGTACTTTCGTTTATGAATCAATTCCGGGTACAGCAGTAAATGTATTTAAAGAGACAACAGATGAAGTAAGTTTTTTCGTTGATGGTATAGGAAATACACAGATTACTTTAGAATTAGAGTCAAATAAAGAGTACAAGGTTATTGTTGGGGAGAGAGAACTGGGAGTTTCAAAAACAGATATTGGTGGAAAACTTACATTTGATGTGGAACTTCAAGAGGGTGCTATGGCTATGGTGAAGGTTATAGCAGCATAAAGTAAATATCATAATAGAATGTCGCATCAGTAGTTTTGTAGGAGTACATGGAGTATCCTTGCAAAAGGTTGATGCGGCATTCTTACTTTTAAGCAGAAAGAGAAGGAAGAGTGAAATATGGCAAAATCAGATAAAACAGTATTTTTTTGCAAGGAATGTGGTTATGAATCTGCGAAATGGCTGGGACAGTGCCCGGGATGCAGAGAAGTGGGTACCTTTGTTGAAGAACCAACCGGTCCGAGAAATAAAATCGTCAGGCGCAGCCTTTTGAACAGTATGCCGGTAGTCATTAATGAAGTGACTGCTAATGATGAAGAGAGAATCGGTACAGGGTTTAGTGAACTTGACCGTGTACTGGGTGGCGGTGTTGTTCCCGGTGGTCTGATTCTCGTCGGCGGAGACCCTGGGATTGGGAAGTCTACATTACTTTTGCAGGTTTGCAGAAATATGTCAGGTGTTGGAAAGAAAATTCTTTACATATCAGGTGAAGAGTCTTTGAAACAAATAAAACTTCGCGCCAACAGAATGGGAGAGTTTTCAGACAATCTGAGTCTGTTGGCTGAGACTAGTCTGGATGCCATTGAAGCTGTTGTTATGGAAACAAAACCGGATGTGGTGGTGATTGACTCTATCCAGACAATTTTTAGGGAAGATATTAGTTCTGCACCGGGAAGTGTCAGTCAGGTAAGAGAGTCTACCAATACTTTAATGCAGATGGCAAAGGGAAATACAATTCCTGTCTTTATAGTAGGACATGTAACGAAAGAAGGAGTTGTTGCAGGCCCAAGAGTTTTAGAACATATGGTAGATACTGTTCTTTATTTTGAAGGAGACAGACATGCTGCGTATCGTATTCTGCGTGGGGTAAAAAACAGATTTGGCTCAACCAATGAGATTGGTGTTTTTGAAATGCGGGAGAACGGCTTGCATCAAGTGTTGAATCCGTCAGAATTTATGTTGGAGGGAAGACCTACAGATGCATCAGGTTCTGTCGTTTCTTGTCTTATGGAAGGAACCAGACCGATTCTTGTTGAGGTGCAGGCGTTGATTAATCATACTGCATTTGGGATGCCTAGGCGTACTTCTGTTGGGACAGACTATAATCGCGTGAATCTGTTGATGGCAGTTATTGAAAAGAGAATCGGCATACAGATGGGAGATTACGACGCATATGTAAATGTGGCAGGAGGAATGAAAATCAATGAACCGGCAATGGATTTAGCATTAGTTATGGCTTTAATCAGTAGTTACAAAAATCGTGCAATAGATTCGGGAACATTGGTATTTGGTGAAGTTGGTCTGTCGGGTGAGGTTCGTGCAGTGTCACAGGCAGAACAGAGAGTGATGGAAGCAAAGAAATTAGGATTTAAGAGATGCATTCTTCCAAAAGTGTCTATGAAGTCAATGAAAAAAATAGATGGAATTGAAGTTGTGGGGGTAAGCAATATCAGGGAGGCCGGGGAAATTTTAGCATAAGTCATAAATAATAATTCTTTAGAAAAAGAGTATATTATTATAAATAAAGTAGAATTCTCAAATTGTTATCGCTTTTCTCTCAAAGTTATATAAATAATATTTGTTATTATTATATCCAGATATAAAAAACAGATACTATTTTTATTATGAGAGGAGAAAATGTTATGAGAAAACGAAGTATCATTGTTTTGGGAGTTGCACTTATGTGCATAGGATTTGCAGGTTGTGGAAATACTCAAAATGCAACTGAGAGAACAACACAGCAGGCAACAGAAAAAGTACTGACGAAAGAAGTTACTGTTAATCTGAAAAGTGTTGAAAACGATCATAAGCAGATGAAAGAAGTTTTTTCACAAAAATTTCAGGAGGATGTATTAAAGCAGGTCGACACTTTAAAAAAATCGGACAGTTACAGTATGGATAAGCCGTTGGCAATTTATAACCCATACGGAACCGTTGATAATGGGTTATATCTTTATTTTCAAACAGAGGATTTATCTTATATAGAGTATACTGTTGAAACAGAAGGTTATGGTTCGTTTACAAGAACTCTTAAAAATGATGGTGAAAATAACCTCAATACTGAGCATGAATATATGCTTATTGGTGCAATTCCAGGTGAAGTGAATGAAATTACATTAAATAAGTATGATAAAGATAATAAGTTAGTGGATACAGTTAAATTTGATTATAATGCACCTGAAATACCAAATGATTTTGGATATCAATGCCAGATGGAAAAAGGGGAGAGTAATCAGACTTTATCTGACGGTTTGTATGTATCATTCCGAAATGTATATACCAAAGCTGAAGAGGGAGATAAGGCAGGAGTAGAGAAGAAATCTGACTATTATGGTATGTCGATGTTTGACAATGATGGCGTTGTAAGATGCATTATGCCTATTGAAAGTTTTATGACACATCGATTAGTATTTGATGAAGAGGGTGGTTTATACTATGCTGCAAGCAAATATAAACTAGTGAGAATGGAAAGAACAGGCTATGTATCTAATGTATATAATACAGGGAAATATGGTCTTCATCATGATGTGATAATGGGAGAAAACAATAAGATTATCCTTTGCGGAACAGGAAAAAGTGGTGAAAGCGAAGAAGATCTGATAATAACAATCGACAGAGTTACTGGTGAAGTTGAAAAGATGGTTGACTTTAGAGAAATGTTTTCCGAATATTATAATAATACAACATGGGGAAAATATACGAGTAAACGTTTAGATTGGTTCCATATTAATGGTATGACATTGACAGATGAGGGAGATTTGATTATTAGTGCCAGAGAAATATCTATCCTTTTAAAGATTACAGATATATATAATGAGCCAAAAATTGAATATATTTTAGGTTCAGACAACTTTTTTAAGGATACAGAATATGAAAAGTATTTATATAAGCCGGTTGGAGAAAAGTTCTCTTTACACACCGGACAACATTCTGTTGACTTTATAACAGATGACAGTCTGGAAAAAGGTCAGTACTATTTAACTCTTTACAATAACAATATGGCAAATTCAACTTATGGTGCAACCACATATGATTGGAGTGCAGATGATAATTACTTCGGTGCAACGTTTTTAGGAAAAGTTGTTGATAATGATGAAGTAGATTCTTATTATTATAAGTATTTAGTGGATGAGAACAAAAAGACTTTTGAACTTGTAGATTCAATACCGGTAGATTATTCAGCAATCGTAAGTAGTGCCCAATTACTGGACAATGGAAATGTGGTTACTTGCAGTGGAATGAAAAAGAGTATAGCAGAGTATGACAGCGAAGGAAAATTAATTGCTAAATTTATTGGAATTGGAAAAGGCTATATTTATAGAAGTTATAAGTACGATTTAAAAGGAGAATGGTTTGAATAAATGAAGATAAAAAACATATTGATAATCACACTAGTTTTAGCTGTATTATTTACAATAGCGGGATGTCGTGATGACTCTCAAAAATCTGAAATCAGCCAGAGTACAGAAAATAAAAAACAGATTTATAATGAGCAGATACAAGATGGAATAGACATTATAAAATTAAATGATGTAAAAGAAGATACATCTAAAATCTATGAAGCAGATTATCAGACAGATAAAAAAAGTCAGATTGATATTTTGAAAAAGAAACGTAAATATACAATGAAATCACCACTTTTGGTGGAGAATCCTTATGGAACAATTTCAAATGGATTGTATATTTATTTTCGGACGAAAGGGAAAAGAAGCTTTGAGTATAAAGTAAGTACAAAAGGATATCCGGACTTCGAAGCAAAATTAAATAATGGTGGTGTCAATAATTTGTCCACAGAACATGAGTATATGCTGCTTGGAGCAATCCCGGGAGAAGAAAATACAATCACACTATACAAATTGAATAAGAAAGGTAAGAGGGTACGTTCTGTAAAATTTATATTCGTTCCGGAAAAAATAAAAAATGATTATGGTTATCAAAAGCAAGTAGAGGATGGAAAGAGTAAGCAGAAATTGTCGAATGGTCTATATGTAATGTTCAGAAATGATATTACAAAAGGTTCCGGTGGTATCTGTACAGTGATGTTTGATAACGAGGGAGTTGTACGTTGTATTATTCCAATCATCAATTATAGAACAAATAGATTATTGTTCGACAAAAAAGGAATGTATCTTGAGGTAAGTCGAAATAAAATTGTCAGAATGGAGTCCACAGGATATGTCAATCGGATTTATAGTACCGGTATTTATGATTTGCACCATGACATGATTTTTGGAAAAAAGAACGATTTGTTAGTTTGTGCAACAACAAGGGATAGTGATGTAGAAGAAGACATGATTATATCTGTAAATTTAGAGAGCGGCAAAGTTTCAGAATTTATAGATATGAAAAAACTTTTATCAGATTATTATGATAATGCCGTGTGGGGAGATTATAGAGGAACTTTAGACTGGGTTCATATTAATTCGTTGGCATTTACTTCAGATGGAGGGCTGTTGATCAGTGGCAGGGAGACTTCAACTATTATTAAAGTGAAAGAACCTTATAAAACAAAGGATGTAGACTATCTGATTGGCTCGAAGAATTTCTATAAAGAAACGGTATATAAGACAAAGGTATTAAAAAGGATTGGAAAGTTTTCCTTACAAGGTGGTCAGCATTCATTACAGGTAATTAATGATAATAGTTTGAAAAATGACCAATATTATCTTGTACTATATAATAATAATTATACGAACTCAACATATGGAGCGACCTTGTATAATTGGAGAGATGATAAAAATTATTATAATCAGGGATTTACGAAGAGTGGAAAAGGGGAAGATGTTGTTTCTTACTATTACAAATACTTAGTAGACGAGAAAAGAAGAACTGTAAGACTTGTTGATTCTATTGACGTAACATATTCCTCTATCTTAAGCAGCGTGCAGGTATATCAGGATAATATTATAACGTTAAGTGGAAATCCGCATGTTATTAATGAGTTTGACAGTGAAGGAAGATTAATCAGAAGATTTGTAAGCCCATCTAAAGGTTATACTTATCGATGTTATAAGTATGATTTTGAAAAGTTCTGGTTTTATAATAAATAATGAAAGAAAGTTGACAAGACCGATGGATTATGGTATAAATATCCTTGTGCAAAATTGCAAATAGGGGCATAGTTCATCGGTAGAATAAGAGTCTCCAAAACTCCAGAGCTGGGTTCGATTCCTAGTGCCCCTGTTAAAAGAATCAGTCGATTGGCTGGTTCTTTTTTTGTGGAAATGCCCATAAACAAAGGGATTATGCGGTTAAGTGGTTTGCTGGAAAGTAAAGAATATATGGCTTTGTTTTAAAATTTGACAATCCCCCTTTACTGATTTTTGAGTAAAAATGACTATCTTTTTGCATAAAAGGTTGTCAAAAAGGTTGTCAGAATAAAAAAGGTTGTCAAAAACTTTTAGGGAAATGAGACATTCACATATCGAAATTGCAATATTTATAAAAAAAATATATAATTATATTAGCGTGTGACTAGATTTTGTTGCTTGTGTTTCGCAAGTGTTGACAAGAACGGTAGGGAGATTCGCATATTTTTACCCTATTAATCCTTTGCATTACGTTTTAATTTATAGCATAATGAGTAGTCACACGCTTATACAAAGGTGGAGATTATGAAATTTAATGAAATAAGCAATAGAGAAGAATTGGCAATAGTTTTAGGGATACCAATTAGAAGATTAACGTATATCCTTTATCATAAAAAAACTGAAAATTTGTACACCTCATTTACAATTCCAAAGAAAAATGGCGAAGAAAGACAAATAGATTGTCCAAATGAAGAATTGAGAGAAATACAAAAAAAATTGGAAATACAATTACTACAATATTGTAATGAAATTGCTAAACAAAAAGGTTTAAATGAAAAAATTTCACATGCTTTTATAAAAGGAAAGAGTATTGTTACCAATGCCGCAGTACATAGGAACAAGAGATATGTATTAAATGTTGACTTAAAAGATTTCTTTCAAAGCATACATTTTGGAAGAGTTATGGGATATTTTCAAAACAATCGTGACTTTATGTTGAATTACGAGGTTGCAGTTACTATAGCTCAAATTGTATGTTACGAAGGGTGCTTGCCACAGGGAGCACCAACTTCACCGATTATATCAAATTTAATAGGAAATATAGTTGATATGTCTGTAATGAAATTAGTGAAAAAGTATAGATTATCATATACTAGATATGCGGATGACATGACATTTTCGACAAATGATAGGCATTTTCTTGATAAGAAGGAAGAATTTATTAATGAATTAAGAGGGGTGATTGAGAAAAATGGATTTAGACTAAATGAATCTAAAACAAGATTAACATATAAGGATTCTCGGCAAGAAGTCACAGGAATTATTGTAAATAGAATAATAAACACAAAGCGTGAATTTATTAAAACCACTAGAGCGATGGCAAATGAATTATACTATACTGGTGAATTTGAAATAAAGGAAGAGAAAGGAACTATTAATCAGTTAGAGGGTAGATTCGCATTTATAAATCAACAAGATAAATACAATAATAAAGTGCATAATATAAAAAAGAATATCATTGACTTTAACTGTAGGGAGAGAGAATATCAAAAATTTTTATTTTATAAGTATTTTGTTAATCGAGATAAGCCCTTAGTTATTACAGAGGGGAAGACGGATATATTATACTTAAAAAGTGCTTTAAAGAAGTATTATAAAGAGTATCCTAATTTAATCAAAAAAAATGGAGAAGAGTATACATATAACGTTTCGTTTTTTTATCGAAGTAAAAGAATAAGATATTTTTTGGGGATGAATAAAGATGGCGCTGATGCAATGATGAATATAGTCAATTTTTATAAAGGAATGGATAAAATGACTAATTATGCTAAAATGTTTAAAGAAAAATACAAGTGTAAGTTTAACTTTCCGATAATATTATTGTATGATAATGAGCAAATTAAATCAAAACCATTAAAAAAAATTAAAGGCAAATTAAATATAAATACTGAAATCAAGGAAACATTATACGTTAACGTTGAAGAAAATTTGTATATTCTTACTAACCCTCTTGTAAAAGGGCAGAATGAATGTGAAATTGAAGATTTATTTACAGATGAAACTTTAGCCCATGAAATTTCAGGAAAAAGATTTGAAAGAGGCATTGTAGAGGATAAGGGAAAA
The DNA here is from genome assembly GCA_947573465.1 of uncultured Eubacterium sp. Classification (GTDB taxonomy): domain Bacteria; phylum Bacillota; class Clostridia; order Lachnospirales; family Lachnospiraceae; genus Eubacterium_G. Next base: position 10,403 of record CANPET010000010.1, on the reverse strand, counting down.
CATTATGGAAAATCCGCATTTTCTCATTATATATATAATGAGTTTCAAAATATAGATTTCTCAAACTTTATACCCCTATTAGATGCTTTAGATGAAATTGTAACTATAAAAAATATATAACAAAATTAGGGAGACAGGATTTAGTTCTTGTCTCCTATTTTATTGTTAAAAATTAAGGAGGTAAAAATGATAAAAGATATCTATAAGAATATTGTATATCCATCAAAGAATACATAAATGGAGGGGAGAAAAATGGATGAATTTATTGATGAATTATTACAGCAGAAAAAAAGAAATATGACCATTCAGGAATTTGAACAATATCGGGATATTTTATATGAAGTGTCAGGTAAGGCAGAAGAGATAGGATTTACGATTGGATTTAAATATGGAGTGAAAATCATTATGGAAAGTCTGGAAAATATGAAAACTATAGAAAATACGTAGGTAAAAAAGTGAGGTGTTTTGGTTTATTTAGTCCCAAATTACTGTAAAGCCTGAACAATTTTCAGAATACGTTCTTTCATATCGGAATTACATTTCTGGACTTCGGTCAATATAGCATTATCAATTGCAGAAGAAGAGTCTGCATATTCATTGGAAAGGACATAGTCAACGGTAGTACCTAAAGCATTACACACAAGGATAAGGGTTGTGAGAGAAATTTTTACTCTGCCGTTTTCTATGTTACTGATGTGGCTGGTATTTACATCAACAGCATTTGCAATATATTCCTGAGTAAGACCTTTAGAAATTCTTATCTGCTTTATTTTTTTCCCAATTGCGTCAAAATCAATGTGCTTCATAATATATCACCTCATAAAACTTATTGCCTTAATTGTAATATTTATTTAGTTACAGTATAATTATCTATGGATAAATAAATGTTAGTTATAGATAGATAAGGGCACTTTGAGAAAAAAAGTAAAAAAAGATAGTGTAGTATGTATTAGAACGTCAGAATGTGACGTTCCAGAATGATATTCTGTGCTTGTAACGGAGGAATGCAAATGGCAGGGACAGATAAAGTAACAAGAATCTTAATGCTATATACACAGTTAATGTCAGGTGGAAAAATACATAAGGTTTCATTCTGTACAGAAACGGAGATAGATAGAAGAACCTTTGACCGTGATATTGAGGATATCCGTTTATTTTTAAGTGAATCATTTAGTGGAAAAGAGCTGGTATATGACCGTAATAAGGAAAGTTACCATCTGGAGGGAAGTTATCAGCAAAAGGCATTATCCGGTATGGAGATAACAATGTTGTTGGAGAGCATAAGAGCGGGAAACTGTTTAAGAGAAGATGAATATAGGGGATTGATAGAGAGTCTGGTAAAAGCAGGAGAGATCAGTAAACAAAAAGTGATACAGGAAACAGCACAACGCTATATTAGAAAATATTCTACAGAAAAAAAGAAAGATGCGGTTATGAAAATGCAATGGGATTTACAACAGTGTATTGCGGAAAGAGACATGATAAAGCTGCGTTTTATCAATAATGAGAGAAAAATCGTATCACCACTGGAATTGAGACTTTATGATGAAAAGTTCTATCTATTTGTATATGATGCAAAAGAACAGTTTCATATATATTTTGTAGAAAATATAAGAGAATTTCAAATTGTAGGAAATAAATTCAGTGCAGAGTTATTGATTGATTTTGAAAAAATAGACGAAAAAGAAAAACAGAAAAAATTACAGAAAGAGAGGAAAGAAAATGACAGGAAAAAAGAAAATTAAGTTCCCATTAAAAATGGCAGACGGGTATCAGGCAAGGGAACTGGAAGAACTTCAAGAGCATTTTGATTTGGAGAGTGCAATAGGTTATTTCAGTAGTGGGCAGTTACAATTATGGCTACAAAGTAATTACAATGGCGATGTCAACGAAGAATTGAAGCAACTTTCCGGAGATGAGGAGGACTTTGTACAGCGATTTTCAGAGGCGTTGGGTGTTGACTGTGATATCGAAAATTTCAATGTTGGGGAAATAATGGAAAAATCAAAATTAAGAAAAAAGTTAAAGGAATTGTTTCCGAATCAAAAAGTAGAAGAGATTTTGCCATATACGGTAGAAACACAAGAGCAGTTGCAGGCATTATATAAAGAAAAGGTTTCTAAGATTTATTTGTTTAGAAATGAATTTTATATCTCAAAAGAAATGAGCAATGTACAGTTTATTGGGATAGACAATCCCAAAGTAGATATAGAAAATCATGATAGAAAAGAATTTCTAAAACAAAAGATTGGATTTGTAAAGGTAGATATAACGGATAAAGAAATCAAAAAATTAGTTATGGGTAATTATGAAAGCACCATCGTTGGTTTTTTAGATGTGCTGGAAGATTTTATTAACGTAAATAGTGGGAGGAAAGAATGATGTTTGAAGAGAGATTAAGAGAGTACATAGATGCCAATGTTCCGATTGTGTATATTGCAGGATATGATGATAAATCGGCAGTAGAAACAATATTAAAGGTGACCGGCAGACGACGGGTTTGGGAATGGAACCGGATGTTTGGAGTAATGGATAGAAAGGATATTACAGGAAAAAAATCAGTTGAGAAAAAAGAAATATTGAATAGTGATATTTCTCTTGAAAAATTTATTTTAAGTGGCGTAAGGGATGGAGATTTTGATGAGAAAATCGTGATTGTCAAAGATGTTGCATCTTATCTGGAAGATGACGATATGATAGCGTTATTTAAAAATGCCTGCTTACGGATTGAGGAAGGATTGCTTGATACAGTATTCATTTTCATATCGTCAACGCTTACGGTTCCGAAAGAACTTGAAAAATACATTACAATATTGGAAGAAGAGTTTCTATCAGAAGATGGAATAAAAGAAAAGATTGACTTATTTATTGAAGAGCAAAACAGCGAAATTTATGAAAAATTAAAAGAAGAGATGGCGATTGCATTTAAAGGTCTGTCAGCGCTGGAGATTGATACAATTTTGTCTCTTGCTTTTAGTAAGAATGGTGAATTAACCAAAGAAACATTAGATTTGATTATGGAGCAGAAAAAACAGATGATACAAAAGGCAGGAATATTGGAAATGATACCAATTAAGGAAAGCATGGAAGATATTGGTGGCTTGAATGTACTGAAAGAATGGCTAGGAAAGAAAGCAAGAGTTTTGAACAACATGAAAGAGGCAGAAAAGTTTGGGGTTGAACTTCCTAAAGGCGTATTAATTGCAGGCGTACCAGGGTGCGGGAAATCATTAAATGCAAAAGCCTCGGCAAAGCTGTTTAATGTTCCATTATTGAAACTGGATATGGGAAGGCTTATGGGGAAATATGTTGGGGAATCTGAAAAAAATATGCGACAGGCTATCGCTTTAGCAGAAGCAATTGCTCCATGTGTTTTGTGGATAGATGAATTAGAAAAGGCATTTTCAGGTATTGGTGGAAATGGTGGTGGAGCAGAAGTTACTACAAGATTGTTTGGTCAGTTTCTTACATGGATGCAAGATAAGGAAAGCGCAGTTTTTGTTGTGGCTACAGCAAACGATATTATGAAACTTCCACCGGAATTAATGCGAAAAGGAAGATTTGATGAAATCTTTTATGTGCAATTACCAAATACAGAAGAACGACATAAAATTTTTGAAATTCATATCAATAAACGTAGACCGATGGATTTACAAAAAATTAATATACAGGAGCTGGTAGAAAAAACAGATGGATATAGTGGGGCAGATATAGAAGGAGTTGTAAAAGAGGCAGTAGAAAATGCGTACGTAAAAGGGAATACGGAAGTTACAACTACCGACTTTATAGAAGCGATAGAAGCCACACATTCATTGAAAGAAATCATGGGAGATTCCATTACAGAACTTGAGAAACAGTATAAAGAACGAAAATTTAAGAGTGCTTCTTAAAAAATAAGGAAAGGATAGGTATTAAAATGAATAGCGAAAAGGTAATAGAATTAAATGTAGAAGATTTAACAGAAAAAGAGGTTGCAGAGGTTAATCAGATATTTAGAAGATTTATTAAAAAATATGAAGAAAACACAAACAAAGATATACAAGAATGGCTGGTAGAACAGTTGCAGGAAGAGTTACCGGACAGAAGTTTGGAAGAAATCTCTAAAATCGCAGAGGAGATACAGGAATCCGTTGAAGAGTACAATAAAGACCTGGAAGAGTTAAATAACAGTTGCAGGCAGGGAATGACAAAAGAACAATGGTTTGCTGAAAGATTACAGGATAGTGCAAAGGGTATGTCGGTAAATCAGTTTGGAAATTATTTGAGCGGAATTGATTCGGTATTGGAAACTGCAAACAGACAAATGGAAAGAGCAGTATTGTCCATGGGTGGAGAGATAAATCAGAATTTAAATCTGGATGGATTTATTGCAGAACAGTATCATGTAAACAGTTTTAATGCGAATGCAGTATTAGAGAACTCCCCATACCGTGCTAGAGTGTGTGTGCCGGAAGGAACAGCATATGGAAAAAATTCTGTGGATATTATGATTGACAATATTAAAACGGGAGAAAAGGGAATCCAGAGATATCAGGTAAAATACGGAAAAGACTTTGATTCAACAAGGCAGATGCTCAAAAGGGGAGATTACCATAACCAGAGAATACTTGTTCCGAAGGGACAGGCAGAAGTTCTACAGGAAGAAATGCCTACGAAAACAATAACAGAGTATTTAGGAGGGGATGGTGACGTAAAGACAAAATCTGAACCAATGTCAAAAGAGAACATGAAAAAATTGCAGGAGGAGGTTCAGGAAGCACATAAAATACCAAAACAGGAGTGGGGAAGTTATGGAACAAAGAAGTTAGCAATAAACATTGGAAAACAGGCTGGAAATGCCGGAATACAGGCAGCACTGCTCTCTACAGGAATAGGGATTGTATCAAAAATGGCAAAGGGAGAAGAAATAGAAGCAGACGAAGTTGTGAAAACAGCATTAGTTACAGGAAGCGATACGTGTGTAAAAGCTGCTGCTGGTGGGGCATTGAAAGTAGCTTCGGAAAAAGGAGTTTTGTCAATTCTTCCACCGGGAACTCCAGCGGGAACAGTTGCAAAAATTGCCTGTGTGGGAATCGAAGATGTAAAGATTCTTTTGAAAGTGGCAAGAGGAGAATTAACAATGACAGAGGCACTAGAGCAGATGGGACGTACCAATGTATCAATGTATGCAGGACTCAGTGCATCAGCGATAGGTGCAGGGATAGGTGCATCTGCCCTTAGTTTTGTACCAATTGCAGGTCCGATTATAGGTGGTATTGTTGGTGGTATTGCAGGATACACAGCAGGAAGTAAGTTCGGAGAAAAAGTATATGAGGGTGCAAAAAAAGTTTTTCATAAAGGAAAAGAAATTGTTGGAAAAACTGTAGAAAAGGCAAGAAGTATTGGGAATACCATAAAGGATAAACTTTTTGGTTGGATATAAAATTAGGAGGAGACACAAATGGCTAAAAGAAAAGAAGAGGATTTAAAAAATTTTACACAAGCATTTGAGAAACATAAAAACGCAATTATGCATCAGGCACAAGTATCTAAGAAAAAGATAGAGCAAATTAGTCATATCAGCGATTTAAAAGAAGTTATTGAGAGTTATGAGACACTTCCAAGAGAAAGCAGCAAAAGTGCAGAGCAAAAGGCAATTGAGCATATGAGAGATATATTAAATCTTTTAGAAAAAGATATTCAGGGAGGATTGGAGGACACAGACAGAGAAAAGATGGATATACATAAAGAAAATTGGATAAAAAGCATTTATGTATTACGGGAATATATAGAGAATAAAGAGGTATAAGTTATGAAATGGGAAGAAAATTATCAGGTAATGTTAGATAAAATATTGAAACATCCAAGGTTTGGCAAAATGAATCCGATAGATATTGGGATAGAATGTGGATATTCGGAGAATGAAGTGAAAAATATGATAGATTGTGCAAGGGAGATAAAAGAGGAGTTAGAACCGGAAATTATTTATTTTATTCTTAAAGAGAGTCAAAATACAGACGTTTTAATATCGGTTAATACAAAGAGCTATGAAGTGAAAAAAATTAGAGAGCTTACTATGGGAAATAATAAAGTAAAAAATCATATTTTAGTTTCATATGGTGAAGCTGAAGATGATTTCGAAGACGATTTTGGGGATGATTATGAAATATGGGATGATGAAGACGAAGATGATAATAGGTGCATAATAATAAGATGGGAAAATCTTAAAACTGGAAAAAAAGAAGAAATGTGGTATGATTTTGAGGATTTAGGACATGAAATATCTGATGTGTGGATTATAAAAAGTGGGATTGTAATTTATAGTGGTGAAGGTATATATCTTATGCCTTTTGACGGAAGGTTGAGCGAACGTATAGATATGGATAAGCCAAATTTAATATTAGAAGATGATAATAGTATATATAGTGTAAGTAATACTGAAATATTAAAGATAGATGGCAATTTTACGCTGGCATGTCCAGATGATTTTGAAGTATCGAAGATTTCAAGTGGTGATATTATTGCAGCTGTTGGAGTTGAGGATGGAAAGTTTTATTTTTATACAAACGACTATAGGGTTTGTGGAAAGAACCAGAACAGGGAGAAAATCGAATGGAAGAATAAAAAAATATCAAAATCACAAATGATGTTTGTGACAGACAATTATAAATTATCGGGACATGGAGTCTTAAAAGAAAAAAGTGGAGTATCCTCAGAGATAGTTTTGTGGTTAGGTGGAAGAACGAATAATATCGGCGATACAATTTTTAGTATAGTGGGGGAAGTACAGAAAGAATTTGGCAGAGATGTGGTAGCACTTCCGTCACAAGATGTACTTTTAGGTGTTATCAATAAAAATGAAATTGTTAGACTCAATTTAAACGAAAATGTAATAGAAACTATATATAAATTATAAGATTAAAGGCAATTAATCATTTGTGAAAGTTCCTATTATACAGTTGTATATTATCATAGTGAAAAATATATATCAAAGCACCTACTGCTTAGTGTAGGAGAAAGAGGTAACCTATGGGTTTATTTAATTTTATTGAATGTGCAGTAGCACAAGCAAATCTTAATCGCTGTGGACGGGAATTAGAAAAAGAGGAATATCGTGATGTTACAATGGAAGAAGTTGCTACAGTAGCAGGAGTTATTAAAGACCTCCCATTAATGGGATATGAAAAAGCCGCAGCTATTCATTTTGGTGATGACACACCATTGACAGAGAAAATGGAAGAAGTAAGCGAAAAAAGTAAAGAAGCATTAAAGGAAATGGGCTTTCCAAGTGAGTGGATAGATATAGCAAGTCAAATGTTGGCAAAGTTAGAATACTATAAAATTAGTGATGGTGAAAGTGCAATAAAATTTTTAAAAAGTAGTGGATATACAGAAGAGGAAATAGACATATTTCATCAGGCAGTTATCGTATTAAAAAATGCATAGTAAGAGTAAAAAAGTAAAAGAACAGGAGATAAGAAGTTATGTATAGGGTCTTATGCATTTGATTGCAGTTCATTAGAGCAAATCATCGGCACAAAAGGTTCCTATGCAGAAACCTATGCCAAAGAAAATAATATACCATTCACAGAATTACAGTAACCTGAAAAATAACCAATTCACAATTGCATACTATTATAACGAAAACGAGGCAATAGAGCAGAATCCGTTTGGATTCTGCTCTATTTTAATGTTTAATTTATAGAAAGGAGGCAGCCCCAATGGGAAAGTGGTTACTGACACTATTCAGCTGTGCCGTAGTCATCATCAGAGAAATCACAAAAGACAATGATGATTCGGCATAAAAAAGAAAGCAAAAACAAAAAACGGAGAACCATAAAAATCAAAAAATATAAAGGAGGAAAATATTTATGGCAGCAAATGTAGAAAGCATGTTTTATGTCAGGGAGACACCCTGGCATGGACTGGGAACAAAAGTAATGGAAGCACCGTCATCAAAGGAAGCGTTAAGCCTTGCAGGACTTGACTGGAGAGTTTTACAGGAACCGATTTACACGGAGAATGAGGAACTTGTAGAAGGATACAAAGCAAATGTCCGTGACAGTGACAGAAAGGTATTAGGGGTAGTTACAGACAGATACAAAATCATACAGAACGAAGAAGCCTTTGCCTTTACCGATGAATTACTAGGCGAGGGTGTACGCTATGAGACCGCAGGTTCCTTACAGGGAGGGAAAAAAGTCTGGCTGTTGGCACATCTTCCCCATGAGTACATTATCTCCGGGGAGAGAATCAGCCCATATCTGTTATTCTCCAACACCCATGACGGTTCCGGAGCAATCAAAGTGGCACTGACACCAATAAGAGTGGTGTGTAACAACACCTTAAACCTTGCCCTTACAACAGCAAAAAGGTCATGGTCTATGATACATACAGGAGACATCATGGGAAAAATGGAAGAAGCAAAAGATACGTTATTTATGGCAGAGAAATACATGGATTCTCTTGGAAAAGAGTTTGAAACCTTAAGAATGAAAAAAATCAGCGACAGCAAAGTCATGGAATACATCGAAATGTTATTGCCAGTGGAAGAAAGTTCCACACCACAGCAGGCAAGAAACATAAAGAAACTACAGGAGGATATGAAAATCAGATACTTTGATGCGCCGGATTTACAGGATGTGGGAAGAAATGCCTACCGGTTCATCAATGCGGTATCTGACTTTGCAACCCATGCCGAGCCATTGAGAAGGACAGCCAGTTACAAAGAAAACCTGTTTGCAAGAACTGTGGAGGGAAATCCGCTCATAGACAGGGCATACCAGATCGTAAGTGCAGCATAGGAGGGAACATGAAACAGGAAGAATTACAGGAATTATTCTGTGGAAAAATCAGCATGGAGCTGGAACGTTTTAGGAGGTGTACCTTAAGAAAAAATCCAGAGGAAATTTACAACAATGCCTACAGAATTGACAGCACCATCAATATTTATGAACAGCTTGTAGACATGAGCATAGATATGGAGGAGGAAGTATTGATGATACTTCTCGTATTTCCAAACCTTTTATCCTATATCTACGCCATGTGGCTAGAGACAGAAGATGGCAGTTACGAAGAACTGGGACAGAGCATTGGAGAAACTATAAGAGATTTATGCAGAGAGAACGGAAAGGAGAACAATGCAGCATGAAAAAATTGATATCTACCTTGGGTTTGAATAGAGCCGAATGGCTTTCTTACAGAAAACAGGGGATATGTGGAAGTGATGCAGGTGCAATTACGGGAATGAATCCCTATGTATCTGCATTTCATATATATCAGGACAAAAAGAGTAGTGAAATATCCGACTATGACAACGAGGCAATGCGCCAGGGCAGGGACATGGAAGATTACGTTGCAAAACGGTTTGCGGAAGAGACAGGAAAACAGGTGCGCAGGGCAAATGCAATCTATCAGAATGAAAAACATCCCGTCATGCTTGCAGACTTTGACCGTCTGATTGTGGGAGAAAAAGCAGGGCTTGAATGCAAGACCGTATCGCCATACTCTGCCGATAAATGGTCCGATGGAAAAATACCCATGCACTATCAGATGCAGGTGCAACATTATCTAGCAGTATCAGGATATGACTGTTGGTATATCGCAGCGTTAATCTTTGGAAAGGAATTTATTATCCGAAAAATAGAAAGAGACGAGGAACTCATTGCCGATTTAATCACTATTGAAGAAAACTGGTGGCAGAGACATATCGTAGAGGACAATATCCCGGAACCGGATGGGAGCAGTGCCTATACAGAATTACTGAATGCCTATTATCACACAGATAAGGGAAAGACCATAAAGCTTCACGGACTGGATGAGGAACTGGAGAGAAGAAGTGAACTGGAAGAATTAATTGACAAACTCTCCAGTGAAAAAGCATCCATTGACCAGAAAATAAAACAGAAACTGGAAGATGCAGCCTACGGAGAGACAGAACATTACAGAGTTTCCTGGATAGAGACGGTGCAGAACAGAGTAGACAGCAAAAAACTGAAAATGGAACAGCCGGAAATCTATCAGGATTACCTAAACCAGATACACAGCAAACGGTTTACGGTAAAGAAAGTAGCATAAACAAATCAAACAGAATCAAAGTTAAAACACAGAAACGGAGGAAATAATGACAGAAATCAATTTAAAAGAAGAACTGGCAGGGCAGGCAAGCCAGATAACAGAACAGCCACAAAAGAAAACAATGACCATACCGGATATGATAAAGGCAATGGCACCGGAAATCAAAAAGGCACTGCCCAGTGTCATTACACCGGAGAGATTTACTAGAATTGCATTGAGTGCCACAAGCAACAATCCCGAACTTACCCAGTGTACGCCAATCAGCTTTTTATCGGCAATGCTCAATGCGGCACAGCTGGGATTAGAGCCAAATACCCCGTTGGGACAGGCATACCTGATACCTTACA
>CANPET010000009.1 GCA_947573465.1 uncultured Eubacterium sp. | reverse complement strand
ATAATTTGGTATAAACCTAGTATTTATGGGCATTCCCGAAGATTTCGGGAATGCCCTTTCTACGTCATGGAGAGGAAAATGAGGACAGAATGGCGTCAAAATGGCGTCACGAGAGGAAATGTGTGGTTTTATTCTTGGGGGAATGGTATAATTTTAATTAAGAAAAATCGTGTATTTATGAGGATAATTATATGGAATATATTTTTGAAACAAAAAACTTGAGAATTAGAAAATTTGAAACACAAGATGCTCAACAATTGCATGCAAATCATCTTGAAGAAGAGGTTAAGAAATGGATACCTAATGAAAGTTATGCAGATATTGAGGAAACCCGTGGCGCAATAGGATTTTATGCAGATTGTGTTAATAATAAACATTTGCCATTTGTGTTGGCTGTAGAATTAAAAGAAAACGGTGAGTTAATTGGAGATACAGGTATAAACGAAGTTGATGGTAATTCAAATGAAGTAGAAATTGGTTATACAATTTGCAAAAAATATAGTGGGAATGGCTATGCAACGGAACTTGTACAAGAAATGACAAAATTCACATGCGAAACATTTGGAGTTAATATTTTATATGGTCGTGTCATGCATGGGAATGATGCTTCAGTACGAGTATTAGACAAAAATGGATATTCGTTTATTTCAGAAGAATTTGGTGCAGAGGACGATCCGTATGGTAAGGGAATGATGATTTATAGGAAAGAGTGTTAATTTCTAGCTGGGTACATAGAAATCTGAAAAAAGAAGGAAATTATTTATGAAAAAAGGAAGAATTGTCTTTTTGAATGGGGTAACAAGTTCTGGAAAGACATCTATCGTTGAAGCACTTCAGGAATGCGATGACGTATTTTTTTACGTTGTTGCAAATGATTTGTTTGAAGAAATGGTTGGAGAAAAATATTTAAGAGAAAATTATTGGAAATATCTTAGTGAAGTAATAATAATGATGTATCATACTGCCAAACTATATTCTGATATGGGAAAAATGTTTTGATTGATGGGATTTTAGTTGAACGAGATGAGATAAAACCACATTATAAACAATTGTTAGAAATACTGAAGGATAATCCTCTTGATATGGTTGAGGTTTATTGTCCATTGGAAATATGTAGAAAAAGAAATATAGAACGAGAGAACAGATATGTAGACCAATCTGATGAACAAAATGAATTAATGGCAAAAGATATAGAATATAGTATGAGAGTTGATACAAGTATATACAGTCCAATGGAGTGTGCAAATTATATTTTGAAAGAATTATTAAAAGACAATTGCTAATTAACCTGAATTATCGTGAATAATTCGTTTCAGTGGGTGAAAGGCTAGTTAAACTCAAAAGTTGGGGAAGTGAGGTAACAACAGATGAATTTAGTTTTAGTAAAAGCAGAGGAAAGATATAAAGAGCAAATAACAGAAATGATGAATGAGTGGACAGCATCAGGTGAGAAAATAGTTCCTTACGCAATTCGGAAAGCTGATTATCATGATTTTGACAGTTATATTTCAAGTCTTGAATTGAAAGATGTTCGTAATGGAAAAGTTCCTGATTCTACATTTTTTTGTTTAGACACTGATAGAAATTTAGTCGTGGGAGCTGTTAATATAAGGCATTATCTGAATGAGGATTTATTGCGAAACGGTGGACATATTGGTGACGGTGTACGACCATCAGAAAGACGAAAAGGTGTTGCCACAAAGATGATTTCTTTGGCGTTAGATGAGTGTAGGAAACTTGGAATAACAAAAGTTCTCATGGTATGTGATAAAGACAATATTGGTTCAGCAAAAAGTATTATCAACAACGGTGGAGTTCTTGAAAATGAGATTATGTGTGATGGAGTCATAGAACAAAGATATTGGATTGAGTTGGGATGACAGATTGAAAAATTGCAGAGAGAATGGAGTTTTAAAACTATACAGGAGTAATAAATATGGAAGTGGGATTGACAACATTATCATTTGATAATTATGAAGAAGTTCTTGCATTGAAACCAAAAGATAGCCAGAAGGAATATGTGGAAGATTGGAAAACAATACTTTCGTTTGCTTATATTGGTTCGGTTTTAGGTTTGGACGGCGAATTAAATATTATAACTTGTGATGATAAACCAGTAGGGCGGGCTTTGATTGGAAAAATAGAAGTGGAACCGCAGGAGCCGGAGATATTACAAACATATGAACAAGTCTATCGAATTATGGGTTTCTTTATTGATGAAAAATGGCAAGGACAGGGAATTGGAAGTAAAGCACTAAATTTATTGCTGGATAAAATCAGTCAATATCCTGAAGGGGAAAAACTGCCGGTTGCTCTAGAGGTAGAAGAAGAGAATATTACGGCAAAAAGGCTGTATCAGAAGTTTGGATTTTTTGATACAGGAATCAGGTATGGAAAGAGTTGTGCATTTGTGAAGCTGCCGGAGTAATTACTATCATTGTGTGATAAAGGAGATTTCTCAAATGAATTATTTAAATGCAAAAGACGTGCTTCCGGAGGAACTGTTAAAGGAAATTAGGAAGTATGCAGATGGAATGCTACTTTATGTTCCAAAGGCTGAGGGTGAAGAGAAAACATGGGGAGAATTATCAGGACAAAAGCTGTATTATAGAAAAAGGAACAGAATGATTCTGAATAAATTCCAATACGGAATTTCAATCCAGCAATTAGCCAAAGAGTATCATTTATCAATAGAAACGATTAAGAAGATTGCATACTCTAAAAAGAATTTGGAGGAACACATTTTTTATCCGGATATCAATTCTGCAAAGGAATACAGCAATGATTCTCTTTTAGAGGAATGGATTCATACATACCTCTTATTTGAAAGAAAAAACAAAGGATTTTCGGATGGATTGTATAAGGCGAATAGATTTTATTTGGGACCATTGGCAATGCCATTGGATTTATTTAGAAGAAATTGCGGATCGGAAGAGGGTATGAAGTGGCAGGTTGATCAGGAAGTTTTTGAACTGCGAGTAGATGAGTGGATGGAGCGAATCGATTTAAAGCAGACATTGCCACCGATTATTGTTGGATATGAAGCCGGACAATTTGAAATTAATTGCAATAGTCCGCTGTTTGAGGCTTTAATCCGAAAAGAAATTACATATTTTCCTATGATTGTATGGTGTTCTTCTAAAGAAGACTATGATGGATTGGGGAAGAGGTTTTGACAAAATACGAGATGGATGTAACAAATATGATGGACCGTTGCCAGAATATGATATTTCAGAAGAAGGTGTTATGGTACAGTGTAAATCCTGTGACAGATATTTAGCATTATTACGAGGGGAAACTCATCCTGTTCAAATTGAACAAGATGATGAACAAGATATGGTAAAAGCTATTATTAAATTCTGTGAAATACCAAGATCATCAAAAGAAATTGTTGAGCATTTTAAATTCCCAAATAGATCATATTTCAAGCGACATTACATGGATGAACTGCTAAATAATGAGATATTGAAGATGACAGAACCTGATAAACCTTCAAGTAGAAATCAAAAATATTATTCTGAAAGGGAAAATTATCCTGTTCATTGATTTGTTCAAGATGCACAGGAAACTGAACAAGTTAAAGGAGATTTCCTAGTGGCGTCAAAATGGCGTCAAGAATCAGAGCAAATAAAAATAACGGGTGTAAAAATGATAAAAAGACCTTATAAAACGTGCGAAGAAGCACTTAAAACATGGGTAAGAATGTAAGTTTGTTCCCGTGAAGGTGGTAGAACAGTAGGATCTGGAAAAGTAGCAACAATTATTGAATAATTTGGTATAAACCTAGTATTTATGGGCATTCCCGAAGATTTCGGGAATGCCTTTTGTACGTCATGGAGAGGTTATAACATTCCGGTAAATTTGGGGGGTTTAGGGATCTCCCTAACAAGAAATATCGTTTTGTACGTACAAAATGAGTATCTTGCTATTCACAGTAGGGGCAGAAAACGGGGAATTTTACTAAAGCGAAAAATTGAAAAATGAAGATGTAAGATTGGTAAATTTAGGGTGTGAATGTATTAGTGCGTGTGGTAGAATTGAAGCAGTAAGGTGGTCCTTAATAGAGAAAATGTATAGTGATGATTTCCGTCTTTCTGAAGAAGAACTGAAGGACAAACTTTTGGTGGAATTGAAGAAATTGATTTAGGGAGAGATATGAGTAATTTAGAACGAATTAGAAAAGCAGAGCGAGAGTCTCATATAGAGATGTATAACAACAACGAACTTTTCACAGAAGGAAGTTGGTTGGCAAGACCGGTGAGAATCATTATGGATTTACTTCCATTCTATGAAAACTACAGTTGTATAAATGTTTTGGATTTGGGTGCCGGAGTAGGGCGTAATGCGATTCCGATAGCAGAAAGATTTTCGGATAGAGAGTGTAATGTTGATTGCGTTGATTTGTTAGATATTGCCATCAAGAAGTTGCTGGAAAATAGTAGGAGAAATGGAATTGAAGAGCATATCACAGGAATTGTTCAAACGATTGATGATTTCAAGATAGAAAAGAGTGCATATGACCTAATTATTGCAGTATCCTCATTGGAGCATATGGATTCTAAAGATTCTTTGGAAAGAAAGTTGAATGAAATGAAAGAAGGGATTCGTAGTAACGGAATCATTTGTATCATTATGAATTCTGAAGTAATAGAAATCGAAAAGGAAACAGGAGAAGAATTAGCTCCACAGTTTGAAGTGAATATAAAAACGGAAGCACTGATGTCAATGTTGGATGAAGTGTATGGTGACTGGCAGTGCATCAAGAAAACCGTTGTACCACAAAAATATAATATTCCACGAGGAGATAAGATTGCAGAATTGTCGACTAATGTTATTACATATGTTGTGAGGAAAGAAAAAGAGGTTGAAAGTGAGTAAGCAAGAGAAAGCATATGAAATTATGGAAAAATATCAATTAATTGATAAGCTTGAAAAAATTGGAAAAACATCTGTTATTGGCAGTCTAAAAATGGGATTAATGGTTTCAAATGATATTGACATTGATGTTGATAACGCGTCAATGTCGATTGAGCAGCTATATGAATTTACAAGGTATGTGTTGAAAGAATTTCATCCGATTTGGTACGAAGCGAAAGAGGAAATAAACGATGCAGGAGAAAGAGTTTGGTTTCATGGATTTGAGGCGATTATTGATGGAGAACTATGGAACTTTGATATTTGGTTTCTCAATCGTGAAACAATTAAAAAGGCGGAAAGATATTGTGAGCAGATTATAGAACAGGTTTCTACTAATAAAGAAGCAAAAGAACGTATAATTCTATTAAAGAAACAATTAATTGAGAGAGATATATATTCATTTGACAAATTCACTAGTATGGATGTATACAAAGCTGTTTTAGAAAATGATGTTAGTGGTATAGAATCATTTCTTGAGAATGGAAAGAATTAGTTTGTTACATGAATATCCGAGCAAGGAGGTATTTTTGATGAATTTCAAAGTGTGCAAACTCACAGAAGATATGGCAGATGATTATATCGATTATTTTGAACATAGAGCATTTTCTGATGGAAACATTCAAAAAGGATGTTATTGTGTCTGGCATCATTGGACTGATAAGCACGAGCAGGAGCGGAGTCTAATGCCAGAGAATGAAAGATTATATCGTAAAAGAGATTATGCAAAAGAATTGATAGAAAATGGTATCTTGAATGGCTTTGTAGCCGTCTATGATAATCAAATTGTTGGGTTTTGTAATGCAGATACGAAAGATAATTATTTTCGATTAAGCAGGGAGATGGCTCCATATAGTTGGAATGGTGTTGATGAAAGGGATAAAATACTTTCTATTGTATGCTTTACCGTTGAGCCGGATATGCGTAGGAGAGGAATTGCAAAAGCACTGCTGGATTGTGCCTGTCAGTATGCAAAGAAAAATGGATACGACTATATTGAAGGGTATCCGTCACGGGGAGGGTTTTCTATAAACGATTGTGGTGGTTCTGTATCAATGTATGTAAATAAAGGATTTGATATTATTGAAATTCCGAATGGTCTGATTGCAAGGAAAAAAATACAAAAATAAAAGATTTTATTATCGGGAGGATATTTATATGGAATGGGGTAAAAAAGTTATTGAGAAAGCATTAGAATATGCTAACTACGAATGGATTGTAACAGAAAAAAATATAAAACATGGGACAGATTCTAATGGTGTAGAAGTAGATACACCGGATACTACTTGGAAAGGTGAAATTTTGAACTGTGGTTGGTGGAAACCGAATCAAAAAAATATAGGTATGGCATACGGATGGGGATTAGCTTCTACTATAGAGGAGTTTGAAAAAGGAATTTCCGAAGGAAAATATGCTGGAAATGTACCGGAAGATAAATCAAGAGACGTAAGCTACGATTGTGTAGGAGTAGATTGCTCTGGCTTGTTGACTGTGTGTTGGGAGTTGCCTAAAAAAATATCTACAAGAATTATTCCTGATTACGCAAATGTAATTGAAAGCATTGATGAAATTCAGCAGGGAGATGTATTAGCTAAAGTAGGAAGTCATGTTATGTTTTTCAAAGAGTTTGCAGATGATGAGAAAAAAGAAATTATTATTATTGATGCTACAAGAAGTACTGGAAAGGTATCTGTGAGAAAAGAAAATGTAGCCGAATTATTTTGCAAGGGGTATAAGATATATCGGAAAAAATAGGGAAATTAGCTGGGAGTATTTGATTTACGAAATGTGTGAGGGTTATATGATAAGACAGATTGGTAAAACAGAAATTGCAGAATGTGTGAAAGTAATTCGGGACAGCTTTGCCACAGTTGCGGATGAATTTGGATTTACTGTGGAGAATGCTCCAAGATTTACGGCCTTTGCAACAACAGAGAAAAGATTATACTGGCATCTCAATGGAGAACATCGCCCGATGTATGCATTCTATGATGATGGAAAAATTGTGGGATATTATTCATTGTTGTTACAAGAGAATAATGAATGTGAATTAAATAATTTATGCGTTCTTCCGGCACACAGACATCAGGGGATTGGTGAACAACTTGTGAGCCATGCATATGGAATTGCACAAGGATTAAACTGCAATCAGATGAACATCGGTATTGTGGAAGAAAACAAAGTGTTAAGAAAATGGTATGAGGCATTGGGGTTTGTTCATATCGGTATACAAAAATTTGATTTCTTTCCGTTTACTTGTGGATATATGGAGAGGAAGATTTGAAATGGAATTTGTTAAAGTAATTGTAGATAGACCAATGGGAAGTGTTCATCCAAAGCATGATGATATTATTTATCCTATCAATTATGGATACGTTGAGGGAATCATTGCTGGCGATGGAGAAGAGCAGGATGTTTATATTTTGGGGGTAGATAAACCATTAAAGGAATTCTTCGGCAAAGTAATTGCAATCATTCACCGGAAGGATGACGTGGAAGATAAATGGGTAGTTGCACCAGAAGGAATAACATTTACAAAAGATGAGATTGCAGAGCAGGTAAGGTTTCAGGAACAATATTTTGATACAGTGATTGAACTGAAGGATTAGATAATGAAATAATTAAGTGCGAAGAAAAATATTGTGGCGATATATGATGAAAGAATTATAGAAACAAGCTTACCTAGAAGTTGAGAAGTTATATTTGTTGAATTGACAAAAAAGATTTTGGACTAACAGTCCAATGAAAAAATATTGAAAATGTATTATCCTTTTAATTAGATTCTTATGAGATTGCTATTGGAGGATTTTATGCAGAAGGGGTATATAAGGAAATTAGTGGAAGCAAGACATGAGACTAATTCCATTGAATTAATATTTAGAAATGAGTCAGGTGTATACGAGTCCGAAAATTTAATGATAGCATTACCACATATTGTGGTAACTTCGAAGGATTTTGATGATGAAATAGTGAGGTATGAAAGACAGGCAGATGCAGGATTTATTCCAGAATTATTTATTGTTCCATATGAGAGAGGGTTTCAGTATTCGTTACTACATTTAGAATTGGCAGGAGCAAAAAATGCTTTGCGTTTTTACAGGGGCGATGATATCGATATGATTCTAAGAAAAACAAAATCATTGCAGCCGAAAAGACGAAAAGTTCCAAGAGATTTGATTATTGTTGATTTTGAATTATATTCAAATCAATTGGTTTTGTTTTTAGGAAAGCTGAATATAGAAGATTATCATGGCGATGATTGGGATGATAGCCCATACGATTGTAACGCAGGTGTGGTTTATAGAGAATATTATGAAGATATGGTTATATTGAATTTTGATGAAAATTTTGAAGTAATAGAACCAAAGTATGGATATTTGAATACTCCGTATTGTAAAGATGATATGAAAGATGCGGGAGTTCCGTGTGTTTTGTATCAGAATATCAATTTGTTACCAACTCGCCGACATTGTAATTTTGCGGAAGCATGGGCTAGTAAAAGGTACAATGAAATTCATATGGGCGATAAGATTTCTAAAGTGGTACAGGAAGCAGGAGTTTTGGTTTCAGATGTTCAAAGTATTACCGGAGAATTGGAACTTCCAAAAGAAAAATGGTAATAGAAATTTTGAAAAAAGCAAATTATAATGAAATTATAAAACCAACAAGCCTCTCGATGAAGCGGACCACGCCGAGTCTTTAACTATTTGAAAGGGAGCTGTACAATGAGAGAGATTTATCCCAATATAGATATGATAAAAACAGGACAGAAAATAAAAGAATGTATTCAAAAGACCGGATATACAGTTAAGGATATTCAAAAAATATTAAAATTGTCATGTCCACAGCCCATTTACAGATGGTTTAAAGGACAGATTCTTCCTTCGGTGGATCATTTGTATACATTGAGTAGGATACTAAATGTTCACATGGAAGAATTAATTGTAGCAAAAAACGACATGGCAATAAAGGAAAAACATTCCGGAGAAGAACGGATACTTTCATATTATAGACTATTAAAAAAAGTGGCATAAGGATTGGGTTGATAGTTTGAAGAAAATATGTTAGTCTCATGAGTCTCACGATTTCATGAGACTAACTTGAGACTGAAATGAGACTGAGGAGAATGTGTTATTACAAGGAGCTATATGATGACGAAGAAGATAAATATGTTTGAACATACTGAAAGGAAAATTCGATGTATCGCTAATGAACATGACTATCTTGGTGATGGAACAATATTTCACGAAAAGGAATTAAAAGTAGGAAAAATTTATACTGCCATAAAATTTGAAATTAAATCATACGGTTCAATGGTATTCTTGGAAGAAATTCCTTCAAGTCATGGATTTCAGGCATATTTGTTTGAAGAATTGGAAGTACATGATGAAAAGATTCTTGAGGATAATTATGCAAAATGGTTAGGTGACAAATTGGCAGAAGGATTAGAAGATGTAAAGCAGGGAAAGGTTGTTCCGGCGGCGGAGGTTTTTAGAAAATTAAGGAATAGATATTCTATTAAAAGTGAATGAAGAAAGGAAATACAAAGGTATAAGTTATAGTTTGGGCTGGTTGTAAGACCCGGGTCCACCAAATGATGGGTAAGACACCCATAGAAGAATATAGCATGACTACTGAAAGAAATATAAGGGAAGGGGGAATATGTATAGAGTTACAACTGAAAATGGAAAAGTTGTTCTTGTATCAGGCTGTTTTTGGCATTTGTTTCTGTTCCGTCAATTGTGTATAACTGGCCACTTGCAATGTTTGAAGAGTTGGCAACAAATTGCATTTTGCATAAGGAATACGAGAATAATAATTATATCGGTATTTATGTGTACAGTGATAAAATTACATTTGTAAATCATAATAGACCAAAACCGCCGGTAACAATCGAGGATTTGAACATGAATCGCAGTTTTGATGACCGACAGTATTTGAATGAAGAATTAAAAGATATGTTCTTTTCACTTGATTTAATTGAGTCGTATGTATCAGGTATTAGAAGGGCAAAAGATGCAATGGAAAGAAATCATTCACCTGCGTTGAAATTTTTGCCTGATAACGATGTGGATGATTATACAATGGCAGTGGCTTATATTAATGAGGAGTTTGTGAAGACGAGGGATGAGGAGAAGAAAAAGCAACAGTCAACCTCAAATTCAACCCCATCAACATCAAAATCAACCCCAAATGAAGATAAATGTTTGCAGGAGAAAATTTTTGATTTTATAAAGGTAGATAATCATATTAATATGTAAGTAATGTTGGAAAATTTGGGAATTTTTATGTACTATTTGAAATAATAATTAGCGGAGATGGGAGAAAAACACATTGCTGAGTATGTAGGGTATAGTCGGAAGGGCGAATGGGTTGTGTATAATGAAAAAATACAGGATTTGCAGAATTGACAGAACAATAAAGATAATGAATCTATATTGAAAGTAGGTGGCAAACATGGACAAAACAGAAGCAAAGCAAGCAATGGAAGAATTAACAATGATATTAATGTATTTATCACGATTTTCTAATGGAGAGAAATTTTCAGAGGCTAAGGATTTCTATGCATGGAAAGGATATGATTTTAATGTCATTAACAAATTGTGGGATGAAGATTATGTTCGGCAAGGAAATCATCCATCCAAAACAAAGAAAGTATATATAACAGAATCAGGGAAAGAATATGCAAAACAGTTATTAGAAAAATATAGTATTTTGGATTGGAATTAAGTGCAGGTAAAGTAGTTAGGAGACATATTATGGATAGTAAAGATGAACTTATCACTGAGTTACAACAAAAAATAAATACTCTTGAATCACATATAGCTTATCTTCATAGCCTCCTTAATAGTGCTCAAATTTCCTATAATGAAAACAATATTGAAAACGAAAAAGCAAATATCGCTAACCAAAAGAGTGAAAATTAAGGCGAACGCATTATTCCGGAACGTATTACTCGGGATCATGCAAAATATTTTTATTCTATTTTTAAAGGTAGAATGGATGTTTACAGTAAACGTGCTGGAAAACCAAATGCTAAGACCGGTAAGACAGGATATTATACACAATGTTGGAATTTTTGGAAAGATGGAATCTGTCCGAAAAAGGCTGGAAAGAAAATAAAGTGTGGAGAATGTAATAATCAAAAATATAAGCAATTAAGTGGCAATATTATTATGAATCATTTGATTGGAGAAAGGGCAGATGGGTCAGATGTCATTGGTTTATATCCAATGTTTCCGGACGAAACCTGTAACTTCCTTGTATTCGATTTTGACAATCATGATGATAAAACAGCTGGAGAAGATTATGCAAATACAGATAACGTATGGATTGAAGAGGTAAATGCCATGCGTACGATATGTAAGAATAACCAAGTAGATGTCCTAGTGGAACGTTCTCGTTCAGGTAAAGGGGCACACATTTGGTTATTTTTTGAAGAACCGATTTCAGCTTCTGTAGCAAGAAAATTTGGAACGGCATTACTTACTAAGGGAGCGGAACAGTTAATTTAAAATCTTTCAAATCTTATGATAGAATGCTTCCGGCACAAGACCACATGCCGGGAGGTGGTCTTGGGAATTTGATTGCATTGCCATTACAGGGACAAGCACTAAAGAATGGAAATAGTGCCTTTATTGATGAAGAATGGAATGCGTATCCGAATCAGTGGAAGAAATTACAGGAAATACATAAATTGTCAAAGGACTTTATTGAAGAAAAAATCAAAGAGTGGAGTGCTGATGGTGTATTGGGGGGTCTTGGAGATGATATTTGTGGAGAAGAGGAAAGTAATGCAAAAGAAAAATCAAAACCATGGGAAAAGAAAAAGATAAAATTTGATTCGTCTGATGCAGAAGGAAATTTGAAAATTGTATTAGCGAATCAAATATTTATTGAGAAAGAAAATGTGAAATCAAGAATGCAAAATCGGATTCGAAGAATAGCAGCGTATAGTAATCCAGAGTTCTATAAAAATCAGGCGATGGGATTTTCTATACAGGGGATGCCTAGAATTGTTTATTGTGGAAGTGATACAGAGGATTATATTTGTATTCCGAGAGGTTGTGAAGAAAAGTTATTGGAAAGACTTCAAGATTCTGGGATTCATTATGAATTACAGGATGAGCGTCAGAAAGGAAGGCGAATTAAAGTATCTTTTGCAGGTGAACTATATCCGGAACAAAAGGTAGCAGCAGAAAAAATGCTTGGACATGATACAGGAGTCCTTAGTGCGGCTACTGCCTTTGGTAAAACAGCAGTTGGTGCATATCTTGTAGCGCAGAGAAAAGTGAATACTTTAATATTGGTTCATAATCGGGAGATTATGAAAAATTGGGTGGAGGATTTTGAAAAATTTCTTCAGATTGATGAAGAACCACCAGAATATACTACACCAAAGGGAAGAATAAAAAAGAGGAAAAGTGTTATTGGAAGAATGTATGCCAGTCATAATTCTGTTACGGGGCTTATAGATGTGGTGATGATTTCCTCACTGGGAAAACGAGATGAAATTAATGAATTAGTTAAAAATTACGGAATGGTTATAATGGATGAATGTCATCACGCTGGTGCACAAACCTCAATAGATGTTTTGAATGAAGTAAATTCAAAGTACGTGTATGGATTAACTGCAACACCGAAGCGTGATGATGGGCAGGAAAAGAAAATATTTATGCAATTCGGACCAATACGTTACCGTTATACCGCAAAAGATAAAGCAAAAGCACAGGGGATTGAGCATTATGTGTATCCAAGATTTACTCGGCTGGTACATAGCGAAGGAGAGAAATTACAAATCAATGAAGCTTATAAAGCGGTTATTACAAATGAAATCCGAAATCAACAAATCGTAGATGATGTGGATGAATGCATTCAACAGGGAAGGACGCCATTAGTGCTTACGAAGTTTAAAGAACATGCGTCGTTATTAATGGAAAAATTACAGGATAAATCAGATAATATCTTTTTGTTACAAGGTGGTAAAAGTACAAAAGAGCGTGATTTGATTCGTGAAGAAATGAGAAATGTACCCGAGACGGAATCGGTTATTCTTGTTGCAATTGGACAGTATATCGGTGAAGGCTTTAATTATCCACGATTGGATACAATGATGCTTACAACACCAATTTCGTATGATGGAAATGTGGAACAATATGCCGGACGTTTGCATAGAGATTACGAAGATAAGAAAGATGTTATCATATATGACTATGTAGATTCGCATATTCGTGTGTTGGAGAAAATGTATCATAAACGACTTCGGGCATACAAGGAGATTGGTTACGAATTATGTATGAATTTGACCAATGTTAAGCAGCAGACAAACGCAATATTTGACAACGAGTCTTATCATAAAGTTTATGATAAGGATTTACAGGAGGCAAACAAAGAAATTATTATTTCAAGTCCAGGAATCAATCAGGCAAAAGTAAAGCAATTGATAATGCATTTAAAGAAGAGGCAGGAAGCAGGTGTCCGAATCACTATAATTACTTTGAGGTCGAATAGTTATCCAAAGAGCAGAGCCCTAAAAACAAAAGAATTGATTGATAAGTTGAGAAATGTAGGAATTACTGTGAAAGAGAAAGAAATGATGCATGAACATTTTGCAATCATTGATCAGGAAATTGTTTGGTATGGAAGTATGAATTTATTGTCGAGAGAGAAGGAAGATGACAATTTAATGCGAGTTGTTAGTGGAAAAATTGCCTTGGAGTTGATGGAAGTTACGTTTTCTGAAAAATAATTTTATTTATATTGTAAATAATAACCTAATAGGTACCATATATAGTCCTAAACGCTAAAAATTATTAGTAAAATTATTTTAGTACTATATATGGGAGGGCAAAATGAATTCTAGCGAAGCAGTTATTAAAAGAATTAATGATTTATGTTTCGAAAAAAGAATGTCATATTATGCCTTGGCGTATCGTGCTGCAATCCCAAAATCCACTTTAATGAATATTATCAATGGAACAAATCCTACAGTAGCAACATTGAATAAAATTTGTAATGGATTTGAAATGAGTCTGATGGATTTCTTTCAAGATGAATGTTTTGAATTTTGTGAAGAAGATTAATTCAAAAATGTGTTTTGGAAATGTTAAAAAACTAGAATGTCGGTTGTAAAGTTTACATCGGCATTATTTTTTTGCAGAGTTCGTGTAATAAGTTGATCTATTTTGTAAATAATACCCTAATAAGTACTATATATAGTGCTAAACGCTAAAATTTGTTAGTAAAATTATTTTAGTACTATATATGGGAGGGGTATAATGAATTCTAGCGAAGCAGTTGTTAAAAGAATTAATGATTTATGTTTCGAAAAAAGAATGTCTTACTATGCCCTGGCATATCGTTCTGCCATTCCAAGATCGACCTTAATGAATATTATTAATGGAACAAATCCTACAGTGGCAACATTGAATAAAATCTGTAATGGATTTGAAATGAGTTTAATGGATTTCTTTCAAGATGAATGCTTTGAATTTTGTGAGGAAGATTAATAAGTATAATGAATGTTATGTTCATTCAAAATATTTAAATTATTAGAATACCAGTTGTGAAGTTCACACTGGTATTATTTTTTAGAAAAAAACATTGAACTTGTACAAAATACTATTTCGTTGCAGAGTATGGGAACGATGAAGAATTTATGGAGTTTGTAGAAAAAGGAAAAGTGTAGCAAACAAAAAATGCTTAAGTTATTGAAATTTATTTGAGCATATGATAAATTTATTTCAATAAGTTGTGAGTATATTGAAATAAAATACTGAAGAAATTTTTTTGTTTCAAAAAATGTATCGGAGGTAAATATGGGTAGAGCAGGAAAATATGTAAAGAATTTAACAGGAGAGGCTTCATATCAGTCATTTAATCCTAGTAGTCTGCCACCTGAACCAGAGCTTATTATTGATAGTGAAATGGTACAAAAATTGGTAGACGCAAATAGAGCTTTAGTAAAGTTAGATACATCAGTAAATCTGATTTCAAATACTGAATTATTTATTTCTATGTACGTGAGGAAAGAAGCTTTGGTATCATCTCAAATAGAAGGAACGCAGTGTACGCTTGATGATATATTAGACCCTAAGATTTCTCAGAATACGAATTTAGATGTAGTAGATGTTGTAAATTACGTGAATGCGGTACATTATGCATTAAAACGATTAGAAAAACTACCTTTATGTAATAGACTTTTAAAGGAAATTCATGAAAAATTGCTTAGTGGAGTAAGAGGTCAGGAAAAAAATCCCGGTGAATACAGGAAATCGCAAAATTGGATTGGACCATCTGGATGTAGTCTTAGAGAGGCCAGATATATTCCACCAAATGTTGATGATATGATGGTAGCAATGGATAGGCTGGAAGATTATATTAATAATGGAACCGAGTATGATCCATTGATTAGGATAGCATTAATTCATTATCAATTTGAGACAATTCATCCGTTTTTAGATTGTAACGGTAGAGTGGGAAGAATATTGATTTTGCTATATTTAATAAAACAAAAGTATCTATCAAAACCGGTAATATATGTTTCTTATTTTTTGAAAAAAAATCAGATTGAGTATTATGATAGAATTAGTGAGGTTAGAAGAAGTGGTAATTATGAACAGTGGATAAAATTCTTCTTAGATGCGGTATATAATGCCGCACTTGACTCAAATGATACAGTAATTTTATTGAACAATCTGCATAACGTTAATGTGGAAAAATTACCGAAAACAACCCGTAAAATCGACAATGTAAAATTAGTTTTTGATTATATCGAGCAACATCCGATTATTGATATAAAGAAAACAGCAGAAGCGTTAAAATTAAGTTATAATACGGTAGCTTCTGTAATCCGAAAACTTATGGAGTTGGAGATATTAAAAGAAATAACAAATCAATCTAGAAACAAAGTTTATGTATATGAGGAGTATTTAGCTATTTTGCGAAAAGACACTTAAGAGAGACTTTGAATATTTGATAAAGAACATTGCAAAAGTGTTATGAAAAAAGAGAGGTATAAAAATGCAAAAGAAAAATTGGAAAAAGTTAGATGAGTTAATAGGTAAATGCTATTTGAGTATGATAGGACAGTATGATGATGAGAATATTTGGAATAAAACGTTTGATAAGTTTATTGCATGTATACAAAAAGAAAGAGAAGTAAATGTAAATTTTGGTATAGAGCTTTACAGGATAGATGATGAAACGGATTATATTTGTGATATATCAGGGTGGTTGGAGGACTTCTATGATGCTTTAGATATGGATGAGGATTACGAAAGAATTGTGGATGTGTCAAACCAATTATTGGAATTGTTTTCCTGGGAAGATGAATCAAAGTCTGAAGTATATCATAGAAAAGCAAGTGCATTATCTCGCTTAGGAAGGCATGACGAGGCACTTAGGCTGTGTGAAAGCTGGTATGCCAAGGAAGCAGATAACCCGGTAGCAGCAGCTTCACTAATTTATTCTTATATGGGAAATAAAGATGTGAAAAATGCAGAAAAAATTGTAGATGATTTCTACAATGATTCATTAGTATGTACATGGAAGACAGATCCGTTTTATGCTGCAGCAACAGCAGTATATAAAGTGAATGGAAATATAGAAAAATACAAAATGTTTGAAAAAGCGAGAGAAGAGTTTGATCAGGAGTTAGGAAAATATCTGTATGGTGATTACGAAGAGGAGTATGATAACGAATTTGAAGGAGAACTACCATTTGATTTTTAGGGACTGGTCAAGAGAACAAAGATTTATTCAACATTTAAAGGCATTTCCGAAAATTTTGGAGGTGCTTTTTTTACATCCTAAAATATGAAATAGAAGTGAAGGGGTGTCCTATAACGTTATGAAACATGTGTTTTTATTCTTGAGTGTATGATATAATTTTAAGAAATACTTAATTGTACATAATAAGCAAAAATGTAAGATTTAGTTACTCAAAATATGCGAGGAGATTTTAAATAATGTACTTAAGAGCATTTGGTTTGGACGATAGTTTATATCTTCAGGAATATCGTTATAATAATCTATCCAAAGAGAATATTGAAAAAATGATTTGTGATTGGAATACAAAATTATATGAGGACAAATATTTTGAAATGTTTGCTTCGGTAGAAGAAAACATTGTAGGAATGGTATCTTTGTATGCACATTCAAAAGAAACGGTTAGTATTGGGATTGAAACTTTTCGGGAGTATAGAAATTGTGGATATGGAATGAAGGCTGTAGAACTTGCTTTATTAGAGGCAAAGAATAAAGGGTATAAGATTGCAACAGCTCAGGTTAAGTGTGATAACCTACCGAGTATAGCAATATGTAATAAAGTGGGATTTGAGAATAATCATTCCTATGTTAATAAAAAAGGAAATAAAGTATATTTTTTTATAAAGTCGCTTGTTTAGAAGAGTCATAGAAGAAAGATAAGGAGGTAGGACATATGGAAAAAATAAATGTAGATAACGGACAAAGTTTTGATTTCGGAAAAACTTCGAAAGAATATGCGAAATATAGAGACATTTATCCCAAAGAATTATACGATAGGATATATCAACTGGGAGTGGGGAAAAGGGATAGTGACTGGTTAGATTTGGGAACTGGAACAGGTGTAATTCCGAGGGGGCTGGCAGAACATGGTGCTAGAATCATAGGAACTGATATTTCAGAAAATCAAATTGAGGAAGCAATAAAATTATCAGAGAAATACAGCAATATTGAGTATAAAGTGTGTGGAGCTGAGGATATTGATTATGAGGATAAAAGTTTTGATGTTATTACGGCGTGCCAATGCTTTTGGTATTTTGACCCAAAGAAAATTGTTCCCAAAATCAAAAATCTTCTAAAAGAAGATGGTATGTTTATGAAAATATATATGTCATATTTAAAAGATGATCCAATTGCCAGCAAATCAAATATATTAATTAAATCTATGAACAATAACTGGACAGGTGCATCGGCATCGGTAAAGGACCTGACGACTCATTATTTTAACGATCCACACATGGAGAGTTTTTTTATCGACATTCCTTTTACAAGGAAAAGTTGGACAGGAAGAATGAAAGCAAGTAGAGGTGTGATGGCTTCTATGAACAAAGAACAGATAAAAATTTTTGAAGAAAGACATATGAAAATGTTAGAAGAATTTCCAATGGAATTCACAATTCGACACAAAGTATTTTTGACATATTATTATCGAAAGGATATGGAAAATATCTAAATCTATCAATAGATGAGATTAAAGCAATTAGAAATGGAGAAAAGTATTTAGATATTAGAGATTACAAATGGGAGGCATAATATGGCGACATGGATTAGTCATATGATGATTGTGGACAATTTATTAAAAAGAGGCCTTAATTTAGATAAAGTTGGTTTTTGTGTGGGAAATGTTGCGCCAGATTGCAATGTGGAAAATGAAGATTGGACGGAGTTTACACCACCGAGAAAAGTGACACATTGGATGACAGGAAGGAGCAAGCTGACAGCAGATTACGAAGGATTTTATGACGAGTATATTAAAGATAAGACCTTTACTTCAAAAGAGAAATATGCGTTCTTTATGGGATATTATGCACATTTAATAACGGATGTTCAGTTTCAGGCAATGGTGAGAAATGAAGAGCGTGTAATAAAATGTTTTGACCGAATCAAACAAAGACCAGAGATACGAGAGAAAACCAAAGGTTATCCAGAGAATTTTGATACGTTAAAACAGGTATTTGGGAAAGAGAGAATATTTTATGATGTGACAGTTCATGAAGTTAATTACTTGAAGAAAAATCCGGAGTCGGCATATAATACTATATTACGAAAAGTAAATGATTTTCCTGATTATATGGATATTCTCCCCAAAGGGGCGATTACAAGGAAGATAAAAATTATGGCTTATGAACCAGAGGATCAGAGTTTGGACGACTTTGTATTTTTTGATGAAAAGGAATATTTAGATTTTATTGTGAAAACTAGTGATTTTATATATGAAATAATTCAAGAAAAAATAGAAAAGTAAAACATGTCAGTGGAGATAGTTATGGAAATAAGATTTGCAGAAGAAAAAGATTACATACAATTAGCAGAGATGAAGTGGTTACATTGCGAAGAAGACGATGAGGATTATGGAGAACATAATTTAGCTGATGTAGATAAGCAAAATTTTATTAGCGAATTTATAGAGTTTTTAAATGAGCACAAAGAATACCTTATATTTGTTGCGATGGATAATGATATCGTGATGTCTGCTATGTTTGTTTATCAAATAGTTAAGACACCAAAGCCAAATAGAGGTAAAAAATATATTTCTTATCTGACCAATGTTTATACTAGAAAAGAATATCGTAATCAAGGAGTTGGAACAGCATTATTGAACTATATTAAAAAGTGGTTGGCAGGGCATAAGAGCGAATTGTTATTTGCATGGCCTAGTGATAATTCTGTGGAGTGGTATTCCAGAAATGGTTTTTCTACAGAAAATGAAATGTTTGAATGTGATTTGTTTGAAGAATAGCTAAAGCCAGTGAGATGAAGCAAGTGGATGCAGAAAAGATTTTACAGGATGATTGTGTAGAAGAAATTAAAGCAATTAGGAATGGAGAATCGCATTTAAGAGTAAGCGATTACAAGTGGGAAGCATAATATGGCAACAAGAATTAGTAATATTTTTGATACAGTTATTAAATTAAAGGAATGAATCATGAAAATAATTAAGTACGAAGAGAAATATCGTGATGACATGATATTTATGATATTGGAAGCAAAGAATGCATTGGGACGAGTTCCTGGATTGAATGAGGATTTGATGGATATTCAGAAGAATTATCTGAAACACGGTTATGTGGAATATCAGGAACAGTATATGATGAAAGAATTGTAGGA
>CANPET010000008.1 GCA_947573465.1 uncultured Eubacterium sp. | reverse complement strand
TATCAATGTCAACAAACTGAATGCTTTCCTTAAACTCTTTTGCTTTTTTCTCCGCCTCAGTTATTCCTTTAAAAATATTTCTGTTATATGCTAATACATTCATTCCAAAAGCATTGGCCACTTGTGCAACCTTTTTCCCAATAGAGCCATATCCTATGATACCTATTGTTTTTCCATAAAGCTCTTTCATTTCCATAAAGGGAGAAAACTTATTTGTATGAATCCATCCCTCTTCCTTTACAAAATTATCATACCTAAAGATTGTGTTGTAATAGTGAAGTATTAACGCAAACACATGCTGTGTTACCGCATCTGTGGAATAACTTCCCGCGTTACATACAGTGATATTTTTTTCTTTGGTGTATTCTAAATCAACATTGTTATAACCTGTTGCAAAAAGTCCGATATATTTTAATTTTTTTGCATGGCAGAGATTCTCCCGATTCATTGGTGATTTATTGCATAATATGATATCTACATCTTTTATTCGTTCTGGTATTTCTTCATCTTTTGTGAATGGATAGATTGTCACATGTCCATATTGGTCAAATACGGAAAAATCTATATCATTGTTAATTGTAAGAGTTTCTGCATCTAAAATAACTATTTTCATAAAACCTCCATTATATGAGCCATGCGCGAAGCTCGATAACCTTCGGTTCTCTCGCTCGCAGGGCTTCGCCCTATAAAACTCAAGAAAAGGAGATTCCTGAATGCAAGCATTCTGAATCTCCTTTTCTTGAGTTTTGCATGGCTTAGACTCTCTTCGAATATTCGCCTGTTCTTGTATCTATTACGATTGTTTCGCCCTGTTCTACAAATAAAGGAACGTAAACTGTTGCTCCGGTCTCTACGATAGCCGGCTTTGTTGCATTTGTTGCTGTGTTTCCTTTGAATCCCGGCTCTGTCTCTGTAATCTGGAGTTCTACTGTAATCGGTGGTTCGATTGCAAAAATATCTCCCTTGCAGGAACAAATCTTTACTGTCTCGTTCTCTTTTACAAATTTCAGTGATTCTCCAACCTTATCAGCACTGACTGCTATCTGGTCGTATGTCTCACCATCCATAAAGTAGTAAAGATCTCCATCGTTATATAAATACTGCATATCTTTTCTATCAATATGTGCATTTTCAAACTTTTCTGTTGGTCTGAATGTTGTTTCTACAACACCGCCACTCTTAATATCTTTTAATTTTGTTCTAACGAACGCTGCGCCTTTTCCTGGTTTTACATGCTGGAACTCGATAATCTGACATATCTTTCCTTCATATTCAATTGTAATACCATTTTTGAAATCGCCTGCTGTTACCATAATTTTTCCTCCTAAAAGTTCATCTGTGATAAATCACGCTTTTTTCATTATAAATTATATCCTGATTAATTTCAACTATTTTATATTTGAACTACTCCTAATTCTTCCAATTCTGTTATGATTTGATAACACGTCAGAATTCTGTCATTTGCATCTACGCTTATTTTCACATCCGCTACCGACTGGTAACGTGGTTCTCTTTTCTCCATTAACTCTTTCACATGACCAAGACTCATATCATTATTGAGAATTGGACGGTGGGTATGATCTTTCACTCTGTCAAAAATCGTTTCCGGCGTAGCTGTGAGAAGTATAATTACCCCTCCTGCCTTTAAAATCTCTACATTCTCATCCCGCAAAACAGCACCTCCACCACAAGAAATAATCTTGCCACTTTCCCTAGATATTTCTTGTAGTGCTTCTGTTTCCAAATTTCTGAAATAACCTTCTCCTTCTTTTTCAAAAATATCACTGATACTTCTTTCCGCTTTCTTTACAATATATTCATCTACATCAATTTCCTGAAAACCGGTTATCTTTGACAATGCTTTTGATATGGTCGTTTTTCCCGTTCCCATGAAACCAATCAATGCTATATTTCCTTTTAATGTGCATCCTTCATTTACCTTTAACAGTTTTCTTGCCATATGTACATCTACCTGTCCCGGTGCTGATGCCTGAACGCCTGCTGCAAATGTAACACATGAGCCAGTTTTATCTGTGCACACTCTGGTTACAGAACCTAATTCTCCCATAGACATTGTGATAATCGGTACGGAAATTATTTCACTTAATTTTGATGATGTTTCCATAAATCTTTCCACATCACTTTTATCGTTTGGCATCACTGCTATTTTACAAATATCAGCCCCCAAACTTTCCATCTTTTTCATAATCTCAATCATTTCATTATCTGAAGGTGTTTTATCAAAATGATGATTGGAGCCAATCACCTTTGCACCCTCTTTTTTTATTTTTGTTACCACGTCTTTTGCGATATCTAAATGCCCTACGATTTCCACATCCACATAATCACAATTCTCTGCTGCCGCAATACATAATTCTTCATAATCCGAATCATCGATTGCACATTCTCCACCTTCCGCTTTTGTTCGAAAAGTAAATATAACTTCAATATTTCCTACAGCCTTTTTTATCTCCTGTATCACATCCAAAACATTCTCTTTACTTATTTTTTCCAGATAATCTGCACGGAATTCTATCATATCCGGCTTCATATCTGCTACTTTCACTGCCTGCTCTATCACTTCTGCTTTTGTTTTTCCCATAATAGGAACACATACTTTTGTACTCATGAATACCTCCAAATTTTGCAATATTTCAAGTATAGCCCCGCCTGTATTTTTAGTCAATGCGAAAGGTTTACTTTTTTGTAGAAAACTTTTATACTTGAAAAGGCAATTTAATAAAATATCATAATTTATATACATGGAGGTACTTTATGGGATGTATCAATGAAATTACAGGCCACACAAAACTAACAGGTCTTTTAGGCAGTCCTGTGGCGCATAGCAAATCACCTTTAATGCACAATGAATCATTCAGACAATTAGGTCTTGACTATGTTTATTTATGTTTTGATGTTCCTGAGAATAATTTAAAAACAGCTTTTGAAGGTTTAAAGAAATTAAATGTTGCAGGTTTTAACTGTACCATGCCTGACAAAACTCTTATCTGTCAGTTTTTGGATGAACTCTCACCTGCCGCTTCTATGATTGGCGCTGTTAATACTGTAGTAAATGAAAATGGAAAATTTATCGGTCACAATACCGATGGAATTGGATATATGCAATCAGTAAAAGACGCAGGTTTCGATATTATCGGAGATACTATGACGTTGCTTGGTGCAGGCGGTGCTGCCTCCTCTATTTTTGTTCAGGCGGCAATTGATGGTGTCAAAAATATTAATGTATTCAGCATTAAAGACAGGTTCTGGGATAATGCTGAACGCATGGTAGAAATGGTTAACAAAAATACAAATTGTAATGCAAAACTTTTCGAATTAGGAAATGATGCTGTATTAGCCGATGCCATTGCAGACAGTCAGATTCTTACCAACGCTACTTCTGTAGGTATGGCACCAAATACAGATAACTGTATCATCAATGATAAGTGCATGCTGAGAGAAGATTTAATTGTATCTGATGTTATTTACAATCCTATGGAAACCAAACTATTAAAAATGGCAAAAGAACAAGGCTGTCAAACTTTTAACGGTCTCTACATGCTTTTATATCAGGGAGCCGAGGCATTTAAAATCTGGACCGGAAAAGAGATGCCGGTAGAACATATTAAAAATTTATATTTTTAAATTGAGCAAACAAAAAGGACTAAATCCCATACCTATAGATTTTAGTCCTTTTTTCTATTTTTTATTTCTTCTCTTCCATCTCCACAATACAAATTTTTCAGGAATTCTTTTTAACACAATTTGTATCTCTTCTTTGGGATTAATCTTTTCTAGCATAATAGAATGTATCCCTGTCCTGTTAGCCCCCCAGACATCCGTAAAAATTTGATCTCCTAAAAACAATGTTGTATCTTTATTCGTTCCCATCAACTCCATTGCTTTCATATAATTTTTTCTGCCTGGTTTGTGTGCATCATATATGTACTTCGACCTTACCGCCTCTGCAAATGGTTTTACTCTGGGTTCATCATTATTAGATATCAGACAAGTCTCCATACCTAAACCATGTATTTTTTCAAATATTTTAATAATATGCTCATCTGCCGGAAATCCATGAGGTACCAGTGTATTATCAATATCTGAAATAATCCCACGAATTCCCTGCTCATAATATTTTTCAAAATCAACTTCATCTATGGACTTTAAATATTCGTCCGGATAAAATCGCTCCAACATCCTGTCCTCCTAACTGCGTAATAGTTACTTTAATAGTTTTGTCAACTCATCCATAAACGTGTTCACATCTTTAAACTCTCTATACACAGATGCAAATCGAACATATGCTACCTGATCTAAATTTTTTAATCGGTCCATAACCAATTCTCCAATAATTGTACTGGATATTTCTTTTTGTTCCATATTAAAAATCGAATTTTCAATATCCTCTACTGCAGACATAATCTGTTCATAGGACACCGGTCTTTTATGACAGGAACGTAAAATTCCTGCCTCTATTTTTCCTCTGTCATATTGCTCTCTGATATTATCTTTTTTGATAACTATCAGTGGGATTGTCTCTACTTTTTCATAAGTAGTAAATCTTTTTTTACATTTTTCACATTGTCTTCTGCGTCTGATTGCATTATTTTCTTCTGCCGGTCTCGAGTCAATCACCTTTGTATTTTCTTCCCCACAATATGGACACTTCATTCGCCTGCCTCCTACAATATATTGTTATTTTAGTTCACATAACATCATTATAAAGAAACAAACCACTTTGGTCAAGGTATTTCACCTTATATTTAGCTTATATTTTTATCTTATGCTTTACATCTTTCTCATTAACTTTTACCAGAATAATGTCCGGTCCTACCTGAACAATGCACTGAAATGGAATAACAAACTCAAATTCACTGCAGATTAATCCACACCATTTACTTGGTCCCTGTACAATAATAGCTTTAATGCAGCCGGTACATATATCAAACTCTAAATCATGAACACAGCCCAAAATCCTGCAGTCACAACTGTTAATCACTTCTTTTCTTCTTAATTCTTCAATTCGCATGTGAATACCATTTTTATTTATACTATTCACATAATTTCTACTTGATATAATTTCTCATGCTTTTTATGGCGTTTTTCTCCAATCGGCTGACCTGTGCCTGTGAAATTCCTATTTCATCCGCAATTTCCATCTGTGTTTTTCCATTAAAAAATCTCATATCAATAATTTTTCTTTCTCTTTCATTTAATCCGTCCAGAGCTTCTTTCAAGACAATATTTTCTACCCAGTTTTCTTCCTTATTCTTCTTATCACTAATCTGATCCATGACATAGAGAGTATCTCCTCCCTGATCATATACCGGATCATATAAAGAAACAGGACTTTGTATCGCATCTAAAGCATAGATTACCTCATCTGTTGTAGCTCCAATGCTTTCTGCAATTTCACTGATAGTCGGCTCTCTGTTACTTGTTTTCATAATATTTTCTTTACAGTATATTGCCTTATATGCAGTATCCTTGATAGAACGGCTTACTCTGATTGCCGCATTATCCCTTAAAAATCTTTTTAACTCTCCTGAAATCATAGGCACTGCATATGTTGAAAATTTTACATTTAATGTGTCGTCAAAATTATCGACTGCCTTTATCAACCCGATGCATCCTATCTGAAACAAATCGTCCACGTTCTCATTACTATTGGAAAATCTCTGTAATATACTGAGAACTAATCTAAGATTTCCCCTGATATATTTTTCTCTTGCTTCCATGTTTCCCTTTTTAATTTCCTGAAACAATTCCTTCTTTTCTTTTTCCGTTAACAATGGTAATTTTGATGTATTTACACCACATATTTCTACTTTAAAAAGAGCCATATTATTTCCTACTTTCCATACTTTCTACATAAATATGGTGTCCGAAATTCTGGCTCTTTATACTTCATTCCTATTTATTTTTTGTTTTCTTATTCGTATTTGACAATTTCCCTTTTTAATCGTTTAATTATCTTTTTTTCCAATCTGGATATATATGATTGAGAAATTCCCAGACTGTCTGCCACTTCTTTTTGAGTCATTTCTTCTCCGTCAACATTATTTAATCCATATCGCATTTCAACAATTACCCGTTCTCTCTGATTTAATTTTTCAATTGCTTTATACAACAGTTTTTTCTCTACTTCACTTTCGATATCCTTTGAAATAATATCTTCTTCAGTTCCCAAAATATCAGATAACAATAGTTCATTTCCATCCCAGTCTACATTTAACGGTTCATCAATGGAAACTTCCAGTTTTGTTTTATTATTTTTTCTTAAATACATTAAAATTTCATTTTCAATACATCGGGATGCATATGTTGCAAGTTTAATATTTTTAGTAGGATTAAATGTGTTAATTCCTTTGATTAGTCCTATTGAACCAATCGATATTAAATCCTCCACACCTACACCTGTATTATCAAACTTCTTTGCAATATATACGACAAGCCTTAAATTATGCTCTATCAGTTTTGCCCTGCTGTCCTGATCGTCATTTTCAATAATATTCTGAATGCATAGTGCCTCTTCTTCGCTTTCTAAAGGTGGAGGTAAAACATCATTGCCTCCAATATAATAAATTTCTCCTTTTTTGGAATACAGAATCCCCCTGAGAAGCGAAAGATTCTTAAAGTATAATTTTCTCAAATTCGTAATATTAATCAAATTATTTTCCCCCTGACTCAAATAATTTTGGATGTAAGATCATTTGATATTCATTGTTTTTACTTAATTTGCCTTCAAACACCCCAATCTCTGCATTATGATATTGTTTTCCATCGAATTCTATCTGTTCAACAATATAAGTTTCCATAAGACCATGGGACTTTCCCACTGACTGAAATGGTACATAAAGCTTTTTTTCTGTATTTTCTATCAACGCATATAGAATATCCTTCTCTATAATAGATACCGGTTTGCTGGTAAGCGGATCTGTCAGATGATTTCCTGTATCTTTCAAAGCCTTTACAGATACTGATTTATTTCCTTGTATTATTTTTACTATGTACCTGACGGACTCTTCCCCTATCATCTCCATCACTTTTTTTATACCGACAATCATACTTCCACATGATATCAGTACAATAAACAGTACCTTCCACATATTATCTTCCACATGAAAAATATTAATAATTCCATTCAGTAAAAATGTAACCAAATAAATAAACAGCACTTTTTTTATATTTTCTTTCATACTGATTTTTCCAAAAGCAATCCATACCATGATTTCAATCGCAGCAATATATGTCACGAATTCCCCAATCAATATAACATGCGGAACAAACAACATTATCACTGCATAAAGACCACCAAAGATTGCTGATAATATCAATCTGAATACTGATTTTTTTATTTTTAAAATATTTCTTACGACAAATAATACGGAAAAATCCAAGATAAAATTATAGAAAAAGTAAACATCTAAATATATGTATATCTATCTCACCCCTTTTGATACATTATATTATCTCAGAGAAAAAAAGTCTGTCGAAGAGAGAACATGGAAGAAAAAATCTTTCGACAAAAAGCCGTCATAGATTTCATACTCTGCGAAATCCATGACGGCTTATATTTATATACTTTTTCCTATTCCTGACTATTTAACTCTGCAATGTTATTGAGTTATTTTAAAACTCGCCGGTTTTACAATTGGTGACCAATCCTTATCAATATATTTGTAGTCCGGCTGAACCTTTGTCAATATCTTGTCATAAAGATAATCATGATCTGCCTTTGTACTCATAATTCTATTATCATACATGTAACTAGCCACCTCAAATACACTAAAGTTGACCAGCTTACTATATACATAAGAACCATCTTCTAACACTGCATATGCTCTTACTTTATATCTTGCTGTATATGCACTTACCGTAAATGCACCAAAAGTCATAACTCTTGCATAGTTTGTTGCTGTTTCAGATTCTGAATATCTGTCCTGTAATGTTCCATTTGCTGTTGACTGATATGCTTTTACATAATAGTTATCCTCTCTCACAAAGACATCTTCATCTGTAATGCCTGTATCTTTATTATTAACAGTTGCCAAAGCATATACAAATCCCCAGTTTTTAACTTTCTTATTATTAATTGTATCTTCTACAGAACCTACAACTCTGAATCCTTCATGAGGAACACTAATCTGATATCCTTCTACATTAATGTTAGAATTAATATTTATTTTCTTTTTCATGACAGCAATCTCAGATATCTGATATCCCCAGTTACAATTTCCATCTGTAAGATTTACTTGTACATATCTTACCGTGTCTTTTGCATAACTGCTGACATCAACTTTATCCTCTAATGTTTCCTGATATGCAACTCCTGTTCTATCAAGTACCTTTTCATAATTTATTCCATCTTCTGAGAACTGAACATTATATGATGTAGCATTTGTATTATCTGCCTTAAATGCCATAATAATTTCATCAATCATATTCTTGCTGACATTCTGACCTAAATCGATGGTAATGGTTGCGCTTTTATCGCCCCATACAGTTTCTACTATATTTCCTAAATCCTTAGATACCTTACCATCTGTAAGAGTTTTAGGGTCCTGGCTTCCTTCACTTTCGTAGATGCTTTCTACTGTAACATCTGCATCTTTCGCTAGATTCAATTCACTGTCAATGTAATAAACCAAAGAACCATCTTCTACAAACACACTATCACTTAATGGATCTGAATATGCTCCTTCATAATAAGACATTACTTGAAGTTCATGATTTCCTCGTTCCACATTCTTGATTGTGTATTTTCCTGCATCTACACCTTCGCTGACTCTTTTACCATCCACCAATACAATATATTTATATCCTTCCTGATTTTCACCAGCTTTGATTGTATATGTAATCTCACTCGGATTATCTGAAACAGCACTAAACGCTGCAGGTGCATCGCATTTCTTTGTTTCTGTGTAATTCAACTCTTGTTCTGTACTTAATACTGCTACTTCTTTTATCTGGAAGCCCCAGTCCTTATGTCCCTTCATAACTACCTTGACATATCTGGTCTTTGCTGTCTGTAAGGCGGCCTGCTCAGCATCTATTTTGACACTGTAAAGTCCTTCATCAGTATCAGAATACTGGACTCCATTTACCTCCGCTACTGTTTTAAAATCAACACCATTCTCTGAATACTGAATTTCATAATTATTACAAAATGTTGCTTCATTTACAAACTTCAATGCTACCATGTCAAGACCTTTTGTTTCATAATCTGCACCCAGATCTACTAACAGGTATTCTGATGTCCGGGATTTATCCCAGTCTGTA
Source organism: uncultured Eubacterium sp. (assembly GCA_947573465.1). Classification (GTDB taxonomy): domain Bacteria; phylum Bacillota; class Clostridia; order Lachnospirales; family Lachnospiraceae; genus Eubacterium_G. The sequence continues at coordinate 11,463 of CANPET010000008.1, read as the reverse complement.
GACACATAACTTCCGTCAATATTTCCATCTGTCAGAACATCTGTTGTCTGACTGCCTTCCGCTTTATATATAGATGAAATTTTTACTTCTTTACCTAATGCAGCATTATACAACTCATCTACAAGCATTTCTTTTACTGTTGCTGCCGGACCAATGGTTACTTCACACTGTGCTGTAAACTCTCCGACTGTTACTGTAACAGTTGCCCTTCCTTCATTCTTGGCTGTAATTGTTCCATTGCCATTCACTACTAATACATTTTCATCAGACGACTTCCATGTTGCAGTTGTATCATCTGTTGTGTCTTCCGGATTAATTGTAACAATCAATGTCTGCGAAGACTTGTTTCTCATTTCTAATGTTGTAGCAGAAAGTCCAATACTTTGAATATGTACCGGTGGAGTTACTGTAATCTTACATGTTTCACTCTTTCCATTAGAAATTTTAGCAATAATTTCTACATTTCCCGGCTTGATACCTGTAACAAGTCCATTTTCATCCACTGTCGCAACAGATGCATCACTGCTTCTCCATGTCACGTCCATATCTGTATAAGCTGCAAGCTGTACTGTTCTGTCAATTGCAATATTCGCTTCCTTCTTATTCAGTGCAATTGTTCCCTTAACAATGATAATTGATTCTGTAATATCTGACAGCATCATTCCTTTTCTATATGTTACTGCTTTTACTACAGTTGATTTATCTACTGTAACCGGTTCTGTATATGTAGGTGATTTTTCTGTTGGCTCGCTTCCATCTAATGTATACTTAATTTCTGAACCCTTTACTGTTGTGGACATGGTAATTGTCTGTGTTCCGTCATAAGTACCACTTATCGGTGATACAATTGGTGCTGTAGCCTGAAGCGCTCCATATACTTCAAATTCTTTAATACCGTATCCATACTGTGTTCCTCTCTGAACACCCTGCATTCTTACATATCTTGCATTTACAGCCGCAAAACTTGATGTCATCCATCCTGCCATACCACTTTCTTTTGCTACTGTTTCCCATGTTTCTCCATCTACTGATACTTGAATCTCATATTTTTCTGCATATGCAGCTTCCCACAAAATATTTACGGTGTTGACAGCCTGTACACTTCCAAGATCAACCTGGAAATATTCACCATCTGCTGAATCACCCTGCCACATTGTACCTTCATTGCCATCTACTGCATTTTCAGGAACTTTTCCACCATCTGTAGAGGATGCAGAGACCTCTTTGTTTAATGCAAGGTTTTCGCTGCTTTCAACCTTATCTCCATCAATTTTGATAACTGCTGAAGAATATGCTGAATCAATGTATCCATCACCTATTGCAATAGCTTTAATTGTTGTATTACTTGATACAAGGAATTTTCCTTCATATACTGCTGAATCTTTTGTCGGAGTACTTCCATCTGTTGTGTAATAAATAGTTGTACCTTCATCTGCTTTAGAAAGTTATAACATTTGTGTATCATCAAAAGTTACAATTCCTGATATATTATCTGTCACTGTTCCTTCTGCTACAGATGTAGCTTTAATCCTTGGTGTTGCAGCCTGTTGTAACTCGAAATTTTCTTTTATTTCAAACGCAACTGTTGCTTTTGAACCAACTGCTGCTGTACCAACTTTTGTTCCGTCAGCTTTCTTTATTGTTACTGTCTGTGTCTTTTCTGTTGGATTCCATACCTGGGCACTATATTTTCCATCTTTAACGTATACAGATCCCTGAATATCTCCAACTATCATATAATCATTTGTTCTATATCCATAAGCATCCATTGCCGAAATAAACCACAATGTATTTGCTCTGTCCTCTGTCTGTACCTTTGTCACATTTGCCTTAAACTTATCATATGCACTCTTTGCGTCTGTCTGTGAGAGGAATGGCCATGTAATATGCTGCCATCCATTATCCGGTGTTACATATGTATCCGGATTATGCCATGTGTCAGCCTCTTCTTGTTTTCCTTGTGCAACAAGTTCAGCGTATAGTCTTTTTTCTATATTAATCGCATATTGTGTATCATCCACTAATCCCTGATAAATTTTTGCACATTTTTCCTGATTCATACCATAGTTTGTAAGGTATTCTGATATCGGCAGCCACTGAATACCATATACATATACCGGCTGTCCGCCAAAGAATGTTCCATATCCCATGGATGCACCATATATCTGACCTGTACCTTCAAACGGATACTCCGGTAACCAGTTTGTCTCATCATAGTCAAACCAGTACTGTTCAATGGCATCCATCTCTGTCGTAAATCCATATGCGCCTGCATCAATGTATTTTGTATTCTGTGTAGCTTCTCCCCAGAGATACATACCTACCCAGCTGAACAACGCTTCTGATGCTGACTCCTGATTGTTACCAGAATCGCTGTCACCATAGCCGCCTGCCCAGGAATGTCCTGAATACTGATCAAAAGCTCTGAATTTGCAGAACAATTCGTCATTATCATCCGGGCATGCGTAGTCTCTTACAAGAATTTCTACCATATCTTTGTATTCGTTATAGAATTCTTTATCATATGTAGCAAGTACTGCCGCACCAAACATAAAATAACCATATGTAAAATGGTGATCGCAGATTGCAGCATTCGCTCCATATGCACTATCTGGATAATAAACGGTACCCCAATCTTTATTATAAATCAGGTAACATCTATCACCTTCTCCATCATAATTGAACCAGTCAATCATAATACTCTTCAATTTTGCAAGTAACTTTTCTTTGATCTCTGTTTCACCCAACTGGTCTGCCATAATTGCACTAATTGCAAGTGGATGAACATTTTTGCCTTCCCAGTATGCATCAGATACTGGTGCTGCATTTACCTTTGATGCAACTACCTGATTCAGGTAATCAACCATCTCTTCGTTATTAAACATTTCGCTGTCCGGCTTTGCGAAAGTTGGCAGCAAACCGGAGAACTGTTGTGTTGTATGATATACGTTTGCCCATATCGACTTCATATCTCCACGAATAGATGGATATGTGGCTGCCGGGTTGTTCGCTTCATCTGTGTGTTTCCACTGATGTGGGAACATACAATGCATTGTTTCATTAGAGAAACCATTTCTCTTAACTTCCGTTGTCGCTGTATATGTTGTAATAATCTTTGAATTGTCATGGTTATAAGAATAATCCACATGTGTATTTGTTACAAATGCATATCCATGCTTATAATAACTGTCAATATCTGCTTTCTTTGTCATTGCAGCCACTGACATATAATTCTCTTTTGCTGAAGGGAATGTCACCTTAATCTTGTAGTTAGAACCAGCCACCATTACCTTAAACTGAGTTCCTTCTGGAACATTTACACAATAATATGCTCCGTCATTCTTTGCTTTTGCATTTTCCTCATCTACCGATGTAAATCCAATATGGTCTGTTGTAACAACATCTCCCTTATTTGCTAAAATCGGATTACCGTTTCCATCATAAAGCTCAGTAATTGTAGTTCCACTGATATAAGCCACTGTATTATTACAAAACTCACTGAATATGTAAGGTGAACCTTTTACAACCGTTGACATCATCTGAAGTCCATTGTCGTCCATCAGTCCTAATTTTACAGAATAATCACCATAATCCTCTACTCTGTCATATCCTGAGTTTGCCTCAAAATTCTCTGGTGTAATATAAAAATCTCTTCCTGTTTCTGTACTCTGGTCTGTTCCAAGATCGTTCTCTGTTCTGACTCCTACCCATCCTGCTGTGGCTGTAAGCACCCCGAGACCTTTCTTAGAGAAACTTGTTTTCAGTGGTGTTGAACATAGTAAATTACTATATACCTGTATCATTGCTGATGACCACCAGCTGTTAGAATCTATTGGGGTCTTTACGTTTTCCTCATTTACAAAGGTTGGAAGTTTATTCTTTTCGTTGTACATTTCACCAGAAACATATGTACCTTTTCCATTCGGATTACTGATAATTTCTCTCTTTGGAAGTTCAGCAATGGTTTCGTTTTCCTTGCTGTCTCCCTCTCTGTATTCATATACTTCAAAATCAGTTACACCAAATCCACTTCCATGTTCTACTTTTGTATATCCAAACATTCTAACGTATCTTACATTCTCCTGATACATCGTAAAATTATCTTTATGATACGCTGCACCTTTTAATACACGATGAACTGTCTTCCAGTTTTTAGCATCAGAAGACACCTGTACATCATAAATCTTTCCTGCATCTGCATTCCAATTAAGAACAACTCGTCCAATCGTATATTCCTTCTCTAAATCCACATACATCCATTGGTCATCTCCCTGATAAGATGTCCAAGTAGTATTAGAATTTCCATCAACTGCATTTTCCGGTTTGACATTGTTGTAAGCATCTTCCATCAGGTTTCCATCACTGTCATACATCCACCATTCATCTCTTACATTTACCTGTCTGACAACATTTCCATCCTGTATTACATCATTATATTTCGCTGTTACTGTCTTATTCAATGCAAGATTTATTCCGTAATTTTCAGGCCTTTTTACAACTCCATCTGTTCCATAAACCTGAAATTCATAGAAAGAACATCCATAATCAATAGTTCTTTCTGTACATACTATTCTTACATATCTTGCCTTCTTCTGTTCTGCTGCTAAATCATCAAAAGCAACTGTTTCTTTTGATGTATCAACCACTTCACCTGGCTTTGTTTCCGTTTCCTCTTCTCCACCGGCACCTTCTTCTACTTCAATGCTCATTTCGCCACGGCCTATCTCCTGCTTTGTATCTTTATCCAAAGCAATCACAATAAGTTTATGTATTCCCTGAGTTAAGTTCATCTGTCCTTGATTTGGTCCATGACTGGTAAACTTATAACCATCTGGCGCCGTTGCATAATTATTCTCACTAACCTCATCTACATAAACTGCATAAACAGCATTATCAACACTGGTCCACTGTGCCAATATTGTTCCAATTCCATCCGTCATCTTCTGTACTTCATAAGAAATACTCATACCTGTAGGTTCACTAGGACCCGTTTGCTGTCCTTTTCCCTTTGTATATACTGTATTCCAATTTTCTTCATCATTGGAAAACTGGATTTCATAAGATTTTGCTCTGGCAGCCTCCCAATGTATATACAAATGGTCTATATTCGCTTCTTTTCCAAGATCAACATAAAACCATTCATTCTTATCGCTCTGAGCTGCCTGCCATCTGCTCTTATCATCGCCATCTACAGCATTTTCCGGTGCATCATTACCATTTTGTGAACTGGCATATACCGGTCTGCCATATGAAATATTATATGGCTCATTGCTGTCAGCTGCATTCGCACTAAATAATTTTCCTTGTGGACAAATAGTTATCGTCATTGCTGTTACTAAAACAATCGAAATAACTTTTTTCCATAATCCTCTCATAATGTTTCCTCCTAAAGTATTGATATTTACATTATATTTTTTTTAGTAACATATCTCAAGAATAAAAAATATTTTAGTTATAAGGCAAAAAAAAGTATTTTTATGACTTTTTTTCTTTAATAAAAGGAAATAAACTGTTTGTTTTTCAAAAAAACACTTCAATTTGTTCTATAATAAAACTATTTTTATTTTTTAATACATTTTTTCTTTCAAACTCTATTACGAGCCAAGAGTAGCGGGGGATAATTACTTTCCTAGAGAATAAAAAAAGAAAACTCTACGAAAATATCATTTTCACAAAGTTTTCTTATTTGTATAAAACTAATTGTCAATCTGTTCTTATCTGTTTCTTAAAAAATCTGGTATGTTCAATGGTTTTTCTTCAACACTGCTCTGTGGCTGTGAAGCTGCATGTGTATCTCTTCCCATATCATTTCTAGCTGCTGAAACTGAAGAAGTTGCATTATATGTGAACGATTTCTTTACTCCACCCATGCCAAATGGTGCAGCCTTTGGTTCATCTACATCACCGATACCAGTTGCCATAACTGTAATAGAGCACTCATCCGGATAAGAGTCATCATATCTTACACCAAAGATAATATTTGCCTCATCACCTGCAAGTTCCTGTACATAACTTGCAGCTTCGTTTGCTTCAAATAAACTTACATCACCGGTAATATTAATAATTACATTCTTAGCACCATCAATATTTGTTTCAAGAAGCGGTGAAGTAACAGCCTGCTGTACAGCCTCAGAAGCCTTTTCATCTCCTGTTGCCTCACCAATACCAATATGTGCAATACCTGCATCTCTCATAACTGTCTGAACATCAGCAAAGTCAAGGTTAATTAATGCCGGTACGTTAATCAAATCTGTAATACCCTGAACAGACTGCTGTAAAACTTCATCTGCCTTCTTTAATGCCTCCGGCATTGTTGTTCTCTTATCTACAATCTCAAGTAACTTATCATTTGGAATCACAATCAATGTATCTACGTTTGGTTTTAATCTTCCTATTCCTGCAAGAGCATTGTTCATACGTGTCTTTGATTCAAATCTGAAAGGCTTTGTAACAACACCTACTGTAAGAGCTCCCTGCTCTCTTGCTACACGGGCAACTACCGGAGCTGCACCTGTACCGGTTCCGCCTCCCATACCACATGTTACGAATACCATATCAGCACCCTTTAACAACTGTGATAACTCTTCAACATTCTCTTCTGCAGCTGCTTCACCAACTTCAGGCTTTGCTCCTGCTCCAAGTCCTTTTGTAATCTTCTCACCAATCTGCAATGTAGTTGGTGCCTTACTTCTTTTTAGTACCTGTGCATCTGAATTGACCGATATAAATTCAACACCACCGATATTTTCATCTATCATTCTATTTACGGCATTGTTTCCTGCTCCACCAACGCCTACAACTATAATCTTTGCTACTGCTTCACTTTCGTTTGTAGTAATTTCTAACAAGAGTTTATCCTCCTTCGTTTTTCCATTAATTTTAGCTTGTCCACAATTGGTGGACATAATATTAGCCATATATACTCTATAATATAATTATTTTAAGAAAATATCAATACTTTTATTTATTTTCTGTATGTTTTTTTTGTGTTTTTTTCAATGTATAACTGCCATCCTCACTTGCATATTTCATATTCAGGATGCCGCTTTGCTGAATAACTTTGCTGTACATATCATTAAAAGCTTCCATTTTTTTGTTCAGATTCATAGTTTTCCCCAGTTGAACCTGAACTCTTTTTATATGTATCGTCACTTCATTAGATTGATTTATTACTATTTTCTTTACTGGGAAATTATACTTTTCAATACTGGAAGTAACCTCTAATATAGATTGCAGCGATTTTTTATCTGTTGTTTTTATTTTATTATATAATTTGAACTGTTTCACTTCCAATCCGTCAACAACTGGAATATTGGGAATTTTTTTCTCCCCAATTTTTAAAACAGTACCATTCTCATCAAAATAATAATTACTTCCATCTTTTTGAATGTACCCACTTAACTTTTTTTCATATCCGGTAATTTTCACAGAAAACGGTGAAAGAATCTTCACATCATACTCTTCTAACAATTCCATCTTTGTGCTATGACCTGTTTTGTTTTTGAGCCAGAACACAAGGGTATTTTCAATTCCCTTTGCCTCCATATATGACTGCACTTCATTTTCTGTAAACTGTCCTAAGTCCATAGATATTTTCACACTCTGCAATTGAAATCCGAATATTATAATCAATGTTATTGCAATTATCACACTAAATGCAATTAAAAATATTTTAACCCCTTTTTTCAAACGTCTTCTTCTTTTTCTTTTTAATTTTCTGGTTTGTCTCATACATCTCTCTCCCGGTTATCACCGAATTCTTTTTATCCTTCTGGAAACAGATAAAACCAATCCCATTTCCAACATTAAAAACAGCAATGATGTTCCACCATAACTAATAAACGGAAGGGAAACACCTGTGTTCGGGATAAAATTAGTTACAACTGCAATATTTAAAACAACCTGTATCGAAATATGTGCTAAAATTCCTACTACCAGCATAGAACCAAATAAATCCGGTGCATTGCTCGCTACCACACGCATACGCCTTAACATGAAGATAAACAATGCGATAATACACACCGCTCCAAATATTCCCAGTTCTTCACAAATAATGGAAAATATCATGTCATTCGTTGCCTCCGGCACAAATCCAAGCTTTTGAGCACTCTGACCAAGTCCTTTTCCAAACAATCCACCGGAACCTATTGCATATAATCCCTGCATTACCTGATATCCGGTACCATCCATATACGCCTCGGGATTTCTCCATACAGCAATACGGCTGAATCTGAATCCCAAATCCGAAAATTGTCCCAAAAAGAATAACGAGACAACTCCTACTCCGATTCCACCAAGTATTACTCCTGTAAAATATTTGCAGGCACCAGCCACAATTAACATAATAGCACTAATTCCCAGTACAATAATCGCCGAACTGAGGTTTGATGTCAATATAAACAGCAATGCTGCTCCGAGAATAGAAAAACTATAAATCTGCCAACAGATTTTACCTCGTTTTAGTGCTGTACTTCCACATTTTGCCAGCATATGTGCTGTCATTATAATAACAGCTATTTTTACTAATTCTGCCGGCTGAAACTGAATCACTTTAAAATCAACCCATCTTCTGGCTCCATTCGCTTCTACGCCTAAAGGGGTGACTACCAATATAACAGTCGCAATAGAACCCAAATAAATAAGTTTGTGAAACTTTCTCCAAAATCTATAATCAATCATGATTACCGGTATCATAACGACGCATCCAAGAAGTGTCGCTTTTAACTGATTCTTTAAAAAATATGTAGAATCATTATACTTATTCAACGCAGTATATGAACTTGCACTATACAAAAGAACATAGCCTAAAAGCATAATAAAAATCCATACAAAAAGCAAGCTATAATCAAAATAGCCATCTGATCTGCTTTTTTTCTTTTTTTGTACCACTTTTTCCTCTCCGGAAACCGGATCATATTCTTTTTTCACGATACCAACTCCAAGATTTTTCTTCTATTTCTTTAACTTCTTTACCAGTTCTTTAAATACATCACCACGCTGTTCATAACAATCAAACATATCCCAGCTGGCACATGCCGGCGACAACAAAACTGCATCTCCCGGTACTGCTTCATTATAACATACCTGAACTGTTTCTTCTAAAGACTCTGTAAAAATAATATTTTCATATCCATATTTTCTTGCTGTATCTGCTATCTGTCCGGCTGTTTCACCCAACAATACCAGACATTTGATTTTACCTTTCAACTCTTTTGCCCAATCATCAAAAGATACTTTCTTATCGTACCCACCGGCAATCAAAATTGTCGGTCTAGACATTGCCTGAATTGCTTTTATGGACGCATCCGTGTTCGTTCCTTTAGAATCATTATAATATATTACATCATCAATCGTATCTACATATTCTATTCTATGCTCTACGGCTTTAAATTTTCTAATTGCTTCCTTAATTATCTCTGCCGGAACTCCCATATTTATTGCTATGCCAATAGCTGCCATAATATTCTCTGTATTATGAATTCCAACTAAAGCAGTATCTTCTGTAGTCGTAATAACACGCTCTACATTTCCTTCAGCATATATAATATTTTTTCCATCCAAATAAATTCCTTCATTTAATTTTTGTTTACTACTGAACCAGATAATTTTATTCTGAAGTTTTGGAGCATATTCTCTTAAGATTTCATCTTCATAATTCAATATAACCGGAGCATCCTTAGTCTGATTCTTTGTAATGCTCATTTTTACATCCGAATAACACTCCATTGTATAATGTCTGTTCAAGTGATCGGGTGTAATATTTAATACCGCACTGACATCCGGTTGAAATGTATGTATTGTTTCTAACTGAAAACTGCTGATTTCCGCAACAGTCACTGTATCATCTGTTGATTCAAAAGCAGTTTGTGTATATGGAGTTCCTATATTTCCAACCACCTTTACATCTTCATAATATGCAGCAAGAATTTCACCAACTAATGCTGTTGTAGTTGTTTTTCCATTGGTTCCTGTAATCGCAGCAACTTTTCCTTTTCCTACAACATAAGCAAGTTCGATTTCTCCCCAGATAGGTACTCCTGCATCCCGCACCATATTAACAAACGGTGCATCTATGGCAATTCCCGGACTCAAAATCATTAAATCTGTATTCTGAATAACTTCTTCCGGAAGTTCTCCCAAAATAACTTCTACGTTACTCTCATCATCTAATTTAGACAAAATCAAATTCTTTTCCAAATTTTCATTTCCATCGTAAATAGTAACTTTCGCTTCCACTTTTTTTAATAAATTCGCAGCACTGATTCCACTTTTTCCAGAACCTGCAACCAAAACATTTTTATCCTTCAGTTTCATATTCTCACTCCATTTTTATTTATTACATTGCCGCATATGCTACCAGACACAAAATTGCAGTAACTATAGCAAAGGCTGCAACTACCTGCGTTTCTGCATAACCACTTTCCTGAAAATGATGATGCAACGGTGCCATTTTGAACACTCTTCTTCCCTCGCCATATTTCTTTTTTGTATACTTAAACCAAAATACCTGAATAATATCCGACAAAGCCTCTATCAAATATATAAAGGCAATAATCACAATAAATATCGGCATTTTCAGCATAAAAGCCATTCCTGAAACAAATCCGCCAAGAGCAAGCGACCCTGTATCTCCCATAAATACTCTGGCAGGATAAACATTATATAAGAAAAACCCTAAAAGCGCTCCCACTAACGCTGCTGAAACAGGCTCTAATCCTGTACCTATTGCAACCGTTGTAAAAAATACTGCAATAATGATTGTAACACTTGTTGCCAGTCCATCCAAACCATCTGTAAGATTTGCACCATTTACCGTACCCAAAACAACAATAAATAAAAACGGAATAAATAACCATATCGGCATTGTAAACTCCATTCCACCTGTGAATGGAATAATCATATTTGTTCCCAGTCCCGAATATTTCAAAATATAATAACAGAACACTCCCGTAACAATAATCTGTGCGACAATTTTCTGTATTTCTGTTAATCCCAAATTTCTTTTCTTCACGACCTTGATATAATCATCTGCAAATCCAATAATCCCAAATCCTACAATCATAAATAACACAGGGATAATCTTTGTATTTTTGCCTACAAACATAAAAATCAAAGAAGTGATAATGACACTGGCAAGAATAATCATTCCTCCCATTGTAGGAGTTCCCGCCTTACTCTGATGAGACTGTGGTCCTTCCTCCCTTATGTATTGTCCAAACTTTAATTTTCTTAACATTGGTATTACTATCGGACATAAAATCACACTTACTGCAAATGAAATAATAATTGCCACGATAATTGTTGTACTTATGCTCATTTTATTCTCCTTGTTCTTTTTCCTCCAGCAAATACGGAAGAATATTTTTGTATAATCTGCTGATTACAGGTGCCGCAACCTGACCACCATAATATATTCCTTTTGGTTCATCAATAATTGCCATGGCAATAACTTCCGGATTATCC
>CANPET010000007.1 GCA_947573465.1 uncultured Eubacterium sp. | reverse complement strand
AATGTGGTGATTTTTGCAATTTACACTTGACAAAGGTCACTTCATAACAGGTGAGGTGAATGCTTAAAAATGCAAAAAAACAAATTGACGATATTTTTAGCTGCATTAAATATTTTGGAGCGTTTGCCTGGAAGGAACGTCCAATATACTATTTTTATGTAATACTTGGTATTGTCATAGATAGTATCGGACCGTTTATCTCTATTATCGGTACAAGATATCTCATCAATGAGATTGTATATGATTATAATCGGGATATGAAGAAAATTGTATTCTGGGCAGGATTTATCTGTATTGGAACGATGGTGCATAGAATTATACAGAAATTTGCTAATGAAAGGCAAAATTATTGTAATGATCAGTTCAATAGAATTATACAGATGCAGTTGAGCATGAGTACGATGAAAATGAAGTTTGAGTACACAGAAAACTCTAAAATGCTCGATAACATCAAGAAAGCAGAGAGGGCTTTTGAGGAAACAAATTTAGTTCAGGGCATTGCAGATAGGTTAATTAGCATTATATCCAATGTTATCGTGCTAGCAGGTGTATTTTATCTGGTAATAAAGTGCTCGGTGATATTGCTGATACCGATTACATTCAGTTTTGTTGTCACCAGTATTGTGACGATGAGAAACACGAAGATTAGAGAGGAATATTACGCGATATATGCAGAACAGACGAGAGAGCAGGATTACTACATGTATAACCTGACGCAGGGGCAGTATGCAAAAGACATCAGAGTGTATGATGCCTCTGGTATGATTTTGGATAATCAGAAACGTATGGGTGAAAATATATATAAGGTGGCAAAAAAGTATATGCTGAAACAATGGAGAGTTGGCAGGATAGATACTGCGATAACTCAAATTTGTAATATTGCTATCTATATTATTTTGGGAATTAATACATTATTGAAAAAGGTCTTAATTGGAGATTTTAGCAGTTTAGTGCAGTCTACGATTCAGTTTAAGGATTCCATGAATAATATTTCCGAGGGCATATTTGGATTAAGATATACTGCTTCGGTGTTAAAGTATTTCTTGGAATATATGGATATGGTGGCTGAGGAGGAAGAGAAGGAAATGAAAGCATCTTCGGAACTTCCAGACATTACAGAAGCACCAGCCATAGAATTTCGAAATGTTAGTTTTAAATATCCCAATACAGACGTTTACATATTAAAGAATATCAGTACAACAATACATGCCGGGGAGCATCTGTCTATTGTGGGACAGAACGGCGCAGGAAAAACTACATTTATTAAATTACTCTGCAGATTGTATGATGTAACAGAAGGAGAGATTTTGATAAACGGTGTGAATATTAATCGATATCGGTTTGCGGACTATATCAAATTGTTATCTGTTGTATTTCAGGATTATAAATTAATGGCATTTACCATAAGAGAAAATATTGCACTGGAAGAATCAGAAGATGAAGGAGTTAAAAAGAAAGTAAAGGAATTATATAACCTAATAGAATTGGATAAATGGGTTAATTCTCTTGAGAAAAAGGACGAAACCAATCTCTATAAGATGTTTGACGAAGTAGGTGTAGAACCATCAGGAGGACAGGCACAAAAACTTTCTATCGTTCGTGCGTTATACAAAAATTCGCCAGTGGTAATCTTGGATGAGCCAACGGCTGCCCTTGATCCGGTAGCAGAGTACGAGGTGTATCAGCATTTTGACAGTCTGGTAGGGGGAAAGACAGCAGTATATATTTCTCATAGGTTATCTTCCTGTAGATTCTGTGATAGAATTATTGTATTTGATGGTGGAAAGATTATTGAGGATGGAAGCCATGAGGAACTGATGGAGATTCCAAATGGATTCTATGCCAATATGTATAACACCCAGGCGAAACATTACAATTAGAGGATTCGTTGTAAAAAATGTGGTTTAGTCTGTGATTTTCGTTGTAAAAAGTGTAATGCGGACCACAATTTTCGTTGTAAAAAATGTGAAAAGGTAGGAATTAAAATGAAAGCAACAGTTGTAGTGGATAATATTGGGAATGATGAACTGAAAAGTGAATGGGGACTTTGTATTTACATTGAGTATCAAGATAAGAAAATATTGTTGGACGCAGGAGCATCCGGACTTTTTCTTGAAAATGCAAAGAAGATGAATATTTCATTGAAGAATCTGGATTATGCTGTATTGTCTCATGCACACTATGATCATGCCAATGGTATGCGGGAATTCTTTCAGATAAATGATAGTGCGAAATTCTATTTGCGGGATGGTTGTAGAGAAAATTGTTATAAGAAAAAGTGGATTTTGAAAAAATATATTGGATTACCAAAGGGAATTTTGGAAGAGTATAAGGATAGGATTGTGTTTGCATCGGGAGATGATACCCTTACAGAAGGTGTCAGTTTGATTCCACATAAAACACAAGGACTTGCATCAATTGGTAAAAATGAAAATATGTATTTGAGAGAAAGTAATAGATGGCGACCAGATGACTTTTCCCATGAGCAGAGTCTTGTATTTGATACTCCGAAAGGGTTGGTTATTTTTAATAGCTGTTCCCATGGTGGTGCAGATAACATTGTCAATGAAGTTGCATCTACATTTCCGGATAAAAAGATATTGGCGTTAGTTGGTGGATTTCATTTGTATAATAAATCAGAGGAAGTCGTACGTGATTTTGCGAAGAGGCTCAAAGCCACTGGAGTGAAGCATGTATATACCGGACATTGCACTGGTAAAGAAGCTTATAAAATTTTGAAAGAAGAATTGGGAGATGTGGTCGAACAGTTGAGAGTGGGATTGGTAATGGAGTTTTAGATAGAGTTAAAATCAGGATTTGTTGAGGTGTTTTATGACTGAATTGTGGGATGCATATGATAGTGAGTTTAATAAGATAAAGGATGTAACTTTAGTTAGAGGAGAGCCTATTCCCAATGAAATTTATCATTTGGTATGCGAAATAATAGTTAAACATGTTGATGGAACGTATCTACTTATGCAAAGAGATTTTGAAAAGCATTATGGTGGATGTTGGGAACTGACGGCTGGTGGTTCTGCGTTGCAAGGAGAAACGCCGATAGAATGTGCAATAAGAGAACTGAGAGAAGAAACAGGTGTAGTTTCTATAGAAATGAAAGAACTTGGAAGGATTGTTCACGATGCCCATCATTCTCTTTATGTTGAATACTTATGTGTCACGGATTGTGATAAAAGTTCCATTACTCTGCAAAAAGGCGAAACTGTTAATTATCGGTGGATAGATAAAAATAGCTTATTGGAAATGAGAGAAGACGAATTATCGGCAACAAGAACTATGAAGTTGATCAAAGAATTGAATATATTGGATAAATAAAATTATTAGGAGGGTAAACAAAATGCTTACACAACAAAAATATATAATAGCACTTACAATTTCTCATATTGGCTGTTCTTTGATGGCAATAAATGAAATACATAGTAATTTACAGTTTCAAATGTATATTTATATTTTTCTACCTGCAGCAATCTTAATTGCAGCTAGCATAGCCTATAAATATGTACAGTCAATTTTAATGTATATAGCAGCATTTGCTGTCCTTGCAATTTGTATCTGTATGTTTTGGTCAAATGAAGACATCATAAATAAAGTCTTTTTACATGAACCATCTTACGGATGTATTATTTATTTAGTTATAATGATTATTGGTGCAATAGTTATGCCATTTACAAGTCCCAATGGTATTTTGGGTATTAGAATTCAACAAACGATGGACTATCCTGAAGTTTGGCATAGAACGCATATATTTACTTCTTTGTTATTAAGTTTAATGATATTACCAACAGTTATCGTTATATTTTACATGGAATCTTATTCTGGTTTTATTTTATGTAATATTTTTTTAATAAGCCCATTGATAATAGGAATTATTTATGCAGTGATTATCACAATTCCGATTGAGAAGGCAGAAAAAGAGCAACTTGCTAAAGAACTTGAAGAACAAATTAAAAAAGAATCAGGGTATCGCTAGAGCATAATAGTTCACACACACTTATAAGAAAACATTTTTCGTATTGTAAGGAATATGAAAGGTTAGTGATAAAGTGAATTTAGTGAGAGTATTATTGTAAAACGGGTGAAGAATGCAGGAGGATATTTCATGAAAAAAATAACATCAAGAAACTTTAGAATTCTGTGTGATTTTATGGATGTTTATCAATTTATGATTGATATATATGAAAAAGATTGGAGAAATGGTGTGCCTGCGCCGTTTTTAGAATATGCACTTTCCAGTGATTGGATGGATAAATCTTTGGTGCATCGTTGGAAAATTTGGGAAGACAATGGTGTCATAGTTGGACTTGTTTTTTACGAACATCCAGTACATGATGTATATTTTAGTTTACGCCCAGGCTATGAGGAATTGGCAGATGAAATGGTTGCGTACGCAGATTTATCAATGCCGCGTGTGGATGGATACCAAAAATTTGTGATTTTTGGGGGACAGACCTCAATTAAAGAGGCGGCGACAAAAGCTGGTTTTCGACAATCGTCTGACTATATGGAGAAGGTTTTTAATTTTGAACAACCACTTGATTATTCATTGCCTGATGGATTTCATTTTGTAGAATCGGAAAAACTTTCAATAGAAAGAATATCAGAATGCTGTTGGAAAGGATTTGATCACGAAGTTGAGGATGGTCCTTGGGATGGTGATGCTGAGTATTGCTACTATGAGTTGATGGCGCCCCATGCACATCTGGAGGATTCAGTTGTAATTGAAAGTGACGAGGGAGAGTATGTTTGCTATGCGGGAATGTGGTGGACACCTGAAAATCACCTTGCATATATGGAACCATTATGTACCGTTCCAAAGTATCGTAAGAAAGGATTGGCGGCGACAGCACTTTCGGAACATTATCGTAGGTTGAAACCGTTGGGAGCCACACACATGACTGGTGGTGGAGATCCATTTTATGAAAAAATAGGATTCCTTCCTTTGGTTCATTGGACTTTTTGGGAGAAAAACTAGAGGACACAGTAAGACACAAATTTTTAGAAGAAATGTTCTAAATGTAAATTCAAATTTGATGGAGGTAGGGAAATGCATGATTATATCATAGAAACAGAGAGACTAATATTGCGACCTCTTAAAATTGACGATGCGGAAGCGGTATATCAGTGGGTAAGTGATGAACGAGTTGCAAAATATATGGTTTATAATACATACATATCATTGGAAGCAGTGGTGGAGTGGCTTACTATGCTTCAGAAACCAGATGAAGAATACCATTTTGGCTTTGTACGAAAAGAAGATGGTTTGCTTATTGGAAGTGGAAGTATTGGACCTGATAGTGCTAGAAGAGACTTTTGGAGTTTTGGCTATAATTTGCGATATGACTGTTGGGGGAATGGTTTTGCTACTGAAGCAACTAAAGCAATGATGAGGTTTGCCAATAAATACTTTGATGTGGTCAAGTTTTCTTCTAGCCATGTGGAACAGAACAAAGCGTCTGGTCATGTTATGGAAAAATGTGGTCTTCGTTTTACTAAATATGGTCAGTTTCAAAAACTTGATGGTAGTAATAAGATGCGTTCAATGGAATATGAAGGAGAAATTAATAGCTTTGATTTGAATTAAGCACTTTAAACTTCCAGTTTGAGAAGTAGAAAAATAACAATTTGTGGAGAAGAAAACATGAGCGATTATACATATATTACATTAAGAGAGAGACAACAATTAAAGGAGAGAGCAGCCGAATGGTTTCATTCTAAATGGGGCGTTCCACAGGGAGCTTATCTTGAATGTATGGAAGCCTATCTTAATAACGAAACCGAGTATGGATGGTATCTTTGCTTAGATGGAAACAGAATTATAGGAGGATTGGGAGTAATTGAAAATGATTTCCATGATAGAAAGGACCTGACCCCTAATGTTTGTGCAGTATATACAGAAGAGGAATACCGATGTAAAGGAATCGCAGGACATCTGCTGGATATGGTTGTTGATGATTTGAAATCTAAAGGTGTAACACCAATCTATTTAGTTACTGACCATACGAGTTTTTATGAAAGATATGGATGGAAATTTTTGTGCATGGCTCAAGGAGATGATGAACCAGATATGACTAGAATGTATATTCATCAATAAAATTCAATTTATATACCAGAGAAAAACTTGAAGTTTGTGGAGAAGAATGTATATGATTAAATTTCTTGTGTTTAGTGATTTACACTATGATGAAGTAGCAGATGGGGACAAGCGAATAGAGGATATATTAATGAGTGCTCGAAAGAGAGAGTTGGATTTTATTGTTTCATTAGGAGATTTATGTAATCCTGTAAGTGCAAATCAGAAAGTATTGGAGAAGTTTAATTCGTTAGGCGTACCTTTTTATAATGTTATTGGGAATCATGAAACGGATGACTGTAAATTGAGTGAAATATTGGATTTCTTTTCGATAAGAAGTCCGTACTATTCTGTAGTATGTAACGAATAAAAATTGATTTTTTTGAACACATGTTATTTGCAAAATGGTGAGCAAGAAGAGGTATACTACAAAAAGAATTTTAAAAATAGTTCATCAGTATATCCTATTGTTCCAGTAGAGGAGATACGATGGTTACAAGAGGAATTAAGTGATGGCATGAAATGTATAATCTGTTCACATCATAGTTTTATAAACGATTTTTCAAAAATAGGTGTCAATAATCGTAAAGATATCCGAAAGATGTTTGTGGGAAAACCAGTATTGCTTTGTATGAATGGGCATGATCACGGAGATGGTTATTCTATTGTAGATGGAATACCATATTTGACAGTTAATTATGCAAATTATGCATGGTTGGGTAGCCAAATAGCAAGTTCGGAAGCATTGCGAGAAAAGTATTCTTATTTACAAGGTATGCTTCAATATAAACAAGCAATGAGTGTGTACATAGAAATTGATGATAACGAGATTAGAATTTGTGGTATGGAGGGAGAATATTTATCTGTTACTCCTGATGATATTCAGTTATATGACTATAAATGGAATGGTGTATCAATCAAACCACAAATAAGTTCACATTTAATTAAATTATAAAATCATTATGGTGAGACTTGAATGAGAGAAAGTCCGTTTAAAAAGGAGATTAAAATGAAAGAAATAGATCCAAAGAAAACAAAGCGTGCAGCGGCATTTGATTTGTGGATGAATGCACCAATGCCCATGGTGACATTTTTTAAAACTTTAAATGTTACGAATCTCATCAAATTGAGCCGAAAACATGACTATAAGTTCAATATGTTGATGTGTTGGTGTATCGGTAAGGCAGCTTCTCAAATAGAAGAATTTTATTTATTGCCAGTGGGGCAGAAGTTGATTCAATATGAGCGTATTGCGGTCAATACAGTTGTTACAACGAAGGACGGAGATATTAATACTTGTGATATTCCTTTTTCCGAGGAACTGGAACAATTTAATCAGGATTATATGATATTGACACAGCAGGTACATGACACTTGTGAAGCATATAATTTAGGAGACGATTATATGGTAATTGGAACCTCTGCCCTTGTTCAATATGATATTGATGGTGCAGTGAATATTTATGCGGGCTTTTATAATAATCCTTTTATTGTTTGGAGCAGATATAAAAGGAAGTTTTTAAAAACGCTTCTTACAATATCGTTCCAATTTCATCATACACAGATGGATGGTGGACAGGCAGCACAGTTTCTTGAAATTTTGCAGAGCAAAATAAGAGATTTGGGGGTATAGAAAAATTGAAAGATGGGGAAGGGGTAAATATAATAGAAATAGGTTAAATAAACTAGGAGAAAACGAACATGGAATTGATACAAATTATGAAAAGCAGAAGTGGTATCAGAAAATATACTAGTGATAAAATACTAGCAATGAAAAAGCCGGAAATGATAATTTTTGATTATGGGCATACTTTGCTATATGAACCAAATCATAATACATCAAACGGAAATAGGGCGATATACGATTATATAAGTAAAAATCCTCATGATATCTCCTTTGAAGAATTTGACAAAACAGTTACAGAAATCTTTGGAAAAATAAAAAAAGCAAGAGGAGATGCACTTGAAATTCACGAGCATGCATTTTTAAAGTTGGCGTATGAATATATGGATATCGAATTGTCTGTTACATTAGATGAAGCAGAAAAAATAATTTGGAATGGTATTTCTAAAGGAGCAATAATGCCTTATGCAGATAAGATGCTTAATTATCTTGATTCTGTGGGAATACGAACAGGTGTAATAAGCAATTTGTGTTTTTCGGGGAATGCACTAAAAGAACGTTTAGATAGATTGTTATCAGACAATAAGTTTCAGTTTGTTCTTGCATCAAGTGATTATGTGTTCAAAAAACCTGATAGCACTATGTTTGAAATAGCTTTGCAAAGGGAAGGATTAACTGCTGATAAGGTATGGTATTGTGGAGATAGTATAGAAGCGGATGTATATGGTGCTCATGGTGTGGGAATCTTTCCAGTATTTTATGAAGGAAAAATTAATGATGAAATTAACCCCTTTGCTAAATGGAATGAAGGATTAGAAATTGATTTTGATTACTTACATATTCATGACTGGCGTGAATTGATTGCAATTTTAGAAAATATAAAATAATATATGACGAGTCAGGTGGAAGCATTATAAAATAAGGAAAATCCGAATTAATGTGACCTACCACAAATTTTCGTGATATCTTATTGAATATAAGAATGAAAACATAGAGTAGCGGGATGCCATAAAGTTATATAAATATGTTAAAGAACAATTAAAGATGACGATATGTATTATGCATGTGGAAGTTGTAGAGACATTTGAAACAAACGTTGAAGGGAAGACTGTATAGAAACAGTTAGAGATTGATAACAATGGGTGTCTTTGAATTTTTGCTGAATGAGAATAGTTTAGAGGGTTAGTTAAAGGAAAAGGTGTATTGTGTGTGGAATTACAGGCAGCACAGTTTCTTGAACTTTTGCAGAAAGAAATAAGAGATTTGAGAGGAAAAATACAATGAGTAAATATAACACTTTATGGGAATATGTACAGAAAAATGGGAGTTCGTCTTTTCAACTGACTTTCGAAGAAATAGAAAATATTGTGGGAATACCAATTGACCATTCTTTTCTAAAATACAAAAAAGAACTTATGGAATATGGTTATCAGGTTGGAAAAATATCGATGAAAGAACAAACGGTTAATTTTAATAAGATTGATTGATACAAGGCTTGGTAGACCGATAAAATATTTAGAATTTTATACTGATAATTTCCAAAAGATATAAGACAATTAAGAATATAAATTGTAATATGTGGAGGGATTACATAATTGAGAATAACAAATATGATACTTGAAGGGCTATGCCACAGAAGCTGCCAAAGCGTGTAAAAAATATGTGTTTGAAGTATTAAATGCTAATGAAGTTTGTTCTATTATCAGAGATACGAATGTTGCATCTCAAAATGTAGCTGTTAGAAATGATATGATTGCTGTGGATAGTTGGACAAAACATTACAGAGGTGTGGATATGCCACATTATCGCTATGTAGTGACTCGCTAATGTATATTTAATAACGCTAAAATAAAATTTATGGAGAGAAAATTGTGAATAAATATTTGGAAAATTTGAATCGGATAGAGTTTGTTATTACCTATGCCTGCACAGGTCGCTGCAAGCATTGTTCGGAGGGAGAACATACAGCGTCAGGAGAGCATATTGATGATGAAAAAGCAAGAGAATTAGTAAAGTGTGTTGCAGAAAAATATCAAATTAATTCACTAATGACTTTTGGTGGAGAACCGCTCATTTACCCTGAAACAGTTTGTGCAATTCATTCCATGGCAAAGGAAATGAACATACCGAAAAGACAGCTTATTACGAATGGCTTTTTTAGCAGAGATATTGATAAAATCAAATCTGTAGCACAAAATCTTATTCACAGTGGAGTGAATGATATTTTGCTTTCTGTGGATGCCTTTCATCAGGAGACGATACCTATTGAACCGGTGAAGGTGTTTGCAGATGAGATACATAAATCGGAAATACGAATCAGAGTACAACCTGTCTGGCTTGTGGGAAAAGAGCATGACAATCCTTATAATCGTAAAACGGTGGAAATACTGAAACAGTTTAAAAAAAGTGGATTTGAAGAAGCAAGCGGGAATGTGATTTTTCCTAGTGGAAATGCGCTGAAATATCTTGGAGATTATTTTGCCCCCAATATAGAGTATGTCAGTCCATATGAAGAAAATCCAAGGGATATTCATGCTATAAGTATTGACCCTAATGGGGAGGTCTTAAATGATAATATTTATTATACAGATATTCTAAAAATATTTGAAAAATATGAACCATAAATAAAACGTAATTGAGAAAGGACAATATATGAAAATATCAATCATTGGATATAGCGGTTCAGGAAAGTCAACGCTTGCCAGGAAACTTGGAAAAATATATAACATTGATGTTTTACACTTTGATGCAGTACAATTCTTACCTGGTTGGGAAGTTAGGCAGCTAGAAGAAAAACAGCAAATAACAAAAGAATTTTTGGATTCTCATGAGTCGTGGGTCATAGATGGCAATTATTCAAAACTATTCTATGAGCGTCGCATGGAAGAATCAGATATGATTATAATGTTGCTTTTTAATCGTATTTCATGTTTGCATCGTGTTGTGAAACGATATAAAAAATTTAAAAATAAAACGCGTCCTGATATGGGAAAAGGTTGCAATGAAAAGTTGGATGTGGAGTTTATTTGGTGGGTGTTACATAAGGGCAGAATTAAAGATGCTAAAGAACGACATAAGAATGTTCTTTCCAAATATGCAGATAAAACAATCGTAATCAGAAATCAGAAGCAGTTAGATGCATGGATGGAAAGTAATAATAATTGAAATTTAAAGGAAAGTGAACAATATGAAGGATGTTATGAAAGAAAAGAATTTAGTTTCTACAAAAGAAAATCAAGAAAAAACTTACCAATCAATTCGTGGATTTGTAATAGATGCACAGCAAAAAATATATTCTGCAGTCAATACGGCGATGGTTATTGCGTATTGGGAAATCGGTGAGCAGATTTATATTGCTTGTGGTGAAAACGACCGAGCTGCCTATGGTAAACAGTTATTGCAATATTTATCAGAAAAATTAGTGAAAGAGTTTGGAAAAGGGTTTTCTGTTCGTAATTTACAAATGATGCGAAAATTCTATTTAACATTTTCAAATGTGAACGCGTTGCGTTCGGAATTGAGTTGGACTCATTATAGAATATTGATGAAAGTAACCGATGAACAGGCTAGAAACTATTATATGGAAGAAGCAGTGAAATCTGGATGGAGTTCACGTCAGTTGGAACGTCAAATTAATACGATGTATTATCAGAGAATAATGGCAAGTCAGAATAAAGATTCTGTAGCGTCTGAAATTCAAATAACAGAACCAAAATCAGAATATGAAAAAATCATTAAGGATCCATACATATTAGAATTTTTAGATTTGCCAGCTAATGCCCATTATTATGAGAGTGATTTGGAACAGGCATTAATTGATCACTTGCAAAAATTTCTGTTAGAACTGGGACGAGGATTTTCTTTTGTTGCACGACAAAAACATATAAATTTTGATGGGCGTCATTTTTATATTGACCTTGTTTTCTACAATTACATTTTGAAGTGTTTCGTTTTAATTGATTTAAAAATGACAGATTTAACACATCAGGATTTAGGGCAAATGCAAATGTATGTAAATTATTACACACGTGAACTTATGAATGAGGGAGATAATCCGCCTATCGGGATTGTTTTGTGTGCCGACAAAAGTGATACGTTAGTTCGATATACCTTACCAGAAGGAAACAATCAGATTTATGCCGCAAAGTATCTTCCATATATGCCTACAGAGGAAGAACTTCGTAGAGAACTTAATTTGAATGATTTCCAGAAATTGCAATAACTTATAGTAAATAAAAATTTCATTGTGTATGGCATTACAGGCTGTAAATGATGAAGTGCATGAAAGATATTATAGTAAGGCGGGCTATAAAAATTCTGTAAACTTTGTTATGAAGGTTAAGTGGTTTGAAGAGGTAGAATCTAGTATATACTATGGTTTTATTACGAAAGAAAAAAAGTAATATGATAATATATGTTGTAACAACAGTTCTTAGTATAGGAATTACATATTTGATATTATCGAATCGATAAAAGAGTAGGAAAGAGAACAACATGATTGGAGATATTGTAAAGGTAACAGTTGGTCGACCATTAGGGAGTTATCATCCAAAACATGAAGATATCTACTATCCAATAAATTATGGATATATAGAAGGAATTATGGCTCCTGATGGTGAGGAGCAGTATTTTAAGTCGGAGATTAGAATGTAAATAAAAATTAGAACTTTTAGAGGTGAAAAGATGAACTTTGCTTGTGGTTTTTAAAAAAAATAATAGGTTTAAAGAAAATTTTTCAGAACCATCTAATCATGAAAAAAATACTAAAATAAACGAATTGGAGAAGAGAAATGAATGAAACATTAAGAATAATCAAAAATCGTTATTCCTGCCGTAATTATACAGGTGTTCCTGTAGAGCAGGAAAAACTTGAAGCAATCGCTTTGGCTGGAATTCAGGCGCCTAGTGCGATGAATAATCAGCCTTGGAAGATTATAGTGATTAAAGATAAGGCTTTTATTGATGAAATGGATGTTGCTACGATGAATATGCTTTCAAAGAACACGAAAGAAAATGGAGTGTACGAAAGAATAATGAGTCGTGGTGGAAAGGTTTTTTACAATGCACCATGTATGATTATTGTTGCGAAAGTACCGCAGACGAATATGGATTGTGGAATAGTAGCCGAAAATATCGTTTTGGCTGCAAGTTCATTAGGACTTGGAAATGTTATTTGTGGATTGGCTGCATTGTCTTTTAAAACGGAGAAAGGTGATAGCTTTAAAAATAAGATTATACCTGAAGGATATGAGTTTGGTGTGGCTGTATTGATAGGTTATGCAGAGAATAGCGTGGGAAAACCTCACGAAGTTGATTTGTCAAAAATTAAGTATATTTAAATTTGAATTTATTTGGAGGTGGAAAATATGAATTTTGATTGCGGTATTCAAAAAGAAGATAATTGGTTTCGTTATCGTGCTGCAGCAATTATTGTTGAAGATGATTGTGTACTCTTTGCAGGAAATGAAACAGATGATTACCTTTATTCTATTGGTGGTGGAGTACATATGAATGAAAAAGCAGAAGATGCGGTATTAAGAGAAGTGTTTGAAGAGACAGGTGTGCATTACGAAATTGATAGATTAGCGATTATACATGAGAACTTTTTCGTGGGAGATGGTGGAACAATGAAAAAAGGAAATCATTGTCATGAAGTAGCATTTTATTATCTAATGAAACCAAGAGGAACAAAAGAATTAAATAGTAATAGTTATACTTGTGGCGTGAAAGAGCATATGCATTGGGTACCAATTAAGGATTTGGATAAATATAAAGCATTTCCTACTTTCATCAAGGAGTATTTACAAGATACGCCAAATGAAATCATACATATTGTTACGGATGAGCGAGAAGGATAAAGTAGGATTTACGCAGGAGGTAAATAGTATGAGTAAGGTATTGTGTTCTACAGGAGCTTTACTAGAATACGGTGGAGATTATAGATTATTAGAATCATTATTACCAAAAGTGTTGGCTATGAAAATGATTGTAATGTAAAAAAGGAATAGCATTCCCGATTTTCATAATTTTATTGGTTCATTGGATTTTGATGGATATAACGAATTTACTATTGTGAAGGACGATTAGATGATTGGAGAACAGACATGAAAGAGAAAATGAAAAAAATATGTGACGCATTTCATAAATATAATTCAGAGAACATGGCTGAACTAGTTTTTGGATTGTCAAAAGATGAATGTTATGATGCATTGATTGTAGCACCTGCGTACACACCATACAAACTAAAAATGGATCAATATTGCAAGGTAACGACTTTAAAAGAAGGAGCTTATATCGGAGGATATTTAGTTGAAAAAGGTAATCACAAAATAGCATGGATAAAAACAGCGTCCAGTGCGTCTAACCTAATTGATCATTTATGTGTTTGCGCAGAGTTATCTTTTAAGAAGATGATATTTGTTGGTGCGGTTGGGGCATTAGTTCCAGAATTTAAATTAGGAGACATCTGTACGCCTAGGTATTGTATTTCAGGAGTACTGGCGAATACTTATTTGAAGGATTCAATTTACGATTATGTGCCGTTTGAGAAAATTGAGCCTGACACAAATTATATTGATGAAGTCATAGAAAAACTATCAGAGGATAAGTTTACTTTAAAGAAGGCATCTGTATATTGTACTGATTCAGTCGCATTGGAATATTATCATTTAGATGAGATTAAAAGTTTTGGAACAGAACTGATAGAGATGGAGACCAGTTCATTCTATCTTATGGCTGATTTATTAGAAATCCCAAGTATTGCTTTATTAGTTGTTTCTGATAATTCAGCAACAGGAGTAGCATTGGTAGGAAGAAATGAAGAGGAAAAAATAGCATATAATGAGGGACGAAAGAAAATTCTTCCGGAAATGCTATTAAAAGTTGTTGGGTATTAAGCAACGTATGTGGGTTAAGTTGAAAATAAGTATAGGAATAAAAGGTGAAAGAAATAGGTGATAAGAAATGATTCGTGAAGTGAGACAAGAAGATTTGGAGGAAGTTTTAAAGTTATATTTACATCTGCATGAAAAGTCTGTTCCGGAACAGTCTAAACTTTTGACTGACACATGGAATCAAATTATAGAAGATAAAAATCATCATATTATTGTAAAAGTGGTTGATGAAAAGATTGTTTCTTCGTGTGTTTGTGTAATTATTCCTAATTTAACTAGAAATGTACGTCCTTATGCATTGATAGAAAATGTTGTTACGCATTCAGATTATAGAGAACATGGATATGCTACTGAATGTTTGAAGTTTGCAAAGTCCATAGCCGAAAAGAATAATTGTTTTAAAGTAATGTTGCTTACAGGAGCGAAGGATCAAAAAACGTTAGATTTTTATGAAAATGCAGGATATAACTGTACAGATAAAACAGCATTTATTCAATGGATTAATATTAATTGGGAGGTTTGAGATGGCTCAACAAAATATATATGATAATGAAATATTCTTTTCGGGATATAAGAAAATAAGAGATAATAAAGTAAATGCTAACAATCTGTTTGAAATACCAGCATTGTTTTCTATGATGCCTAAATTGGAAGGGAAAAGGGTCTTGGATTTGGGATGTGGTTTTGGAGAGCATTGTAAACAGTGTGTGGATTATGGAGCAGAAGGGGTTGTTGGAATTGATATATCTGAGAAGATGTTGGAAGTGGCAATGGTTGAAAATTGCGACTCTAAAATAAGATATATTAATATGCCGATGGAAGAAATTGCACAGTTACAGGAAAAGTTTGATGTTGTAATTAGTTCATTGGCGTTTCATTATGTTGAGGATTTTGAAGGAGTAATACGGAATGTGTATAACTTACTTGATGAGAATGGGGTATTTATTTTCTCACAAGAAAATCCATTATGCACATGTCATTCGGGCGGCAACCGATGGACGAGAGATGAAAATGGTAATAAATTATATTTAAACCTTGCAGATTATGGTGTTGAAGGAGAAAGAGAATCTGTATGGTTTGTTGATAATGTTAAAAAATACCATAGAACATTCTCTACAATCATTAATACTTTGATAGAAGCAGGTTTTACTATTGAAAAAATGATTGAGCCGTTGCCAACGGATGAACTGCTTGAAAAGTATCCTGATTATAAAGATTTATTTCATAAACCAGATTTTTTGTTGATAAAAGCAAAAAAATAATTATTGTGAAAGAACTGTAAAATTTGAAAAAAGAGGTAAAAAATGAATGTATATATAGATATATCGAACACAATATTGGAAACAGAGAGATTAATATTGCGACCATGGAGACAAGAGGACCTTGACGACTTTTTTGAATATGCTTCAGTTTCACTAACTAGTAAAGTTTTAGGAGAAAATAAATGGAAACAAAGATTTATGATTATTTGCACGAAGATGCAATTTATATTCGGACAGAAATCTTTATGAAAGAACAAGGATTTGAAAATGAATTTGATGAGATTGACGAACAATGTATGCATTTAGTAATTTATGATAAAGATACGCCAATAGGAACATGTAGATTATATCAGCAGGACGAAAACCGATATGTTATTGGGAGAATTGCAGTACTTAGCAATTATCGTAGCCTTGGGATAGGAAAAGTAATTGTCGAAAAGGCTGAAGAATACATAAAAAAGATTGGTGGGAAAGAAATAACTTTATCAGCACAAGTGCGTGTTCAAGGTTTTTATAAAAAGATGGGATATGTCTGTGAAGGAGAATCGTATCTGGATGAGTATTGTCCCCATATTTTAATGAAAAAATCATTGTAGATTTGGCAAATAGATAGATGGAGGGACATTTGTTAAGGGGTGTAATTTATGGATTTAAATACTATTTTGAATGAACACGAACAAAAGATAAAGGACTTGTTTCCTAAATATGGTCAGTTAACAAAGGATATATTTGAAAAAATAAAAGAAATGTTATCTGAAGATTACGATTTTATAAATTCGGATAAGAAAAGGTTACGTACTGTAAAAGCATATTTGTATGGCATTATCCAAATAGCGTATAAGGAGAACGGTCATAAAAATTATTTAAAAGAGGTAGTGAAAATATTTTATGATGATGCCATTAATAAATATTTGTGTAAAATACTTAACACTGAAAGAGCAACATATTTAAATATTATTCGAGGATTAAAATATTCCATCATCTATTGGCAAGGGTATGAAGGGAACGAAGACAAAAAGTTGGATGAGTTATTAGAGTGGCTTAGATAAGAGAATCAGGGGGGAGTGTTGGAGAAATTTAGGAGAGAATAGAATGTATTATTATCATATGACATCAATAGACAATTTGAAATCAATTAGCGAAAAAGGCTTGATTCCAAAAAACGAATCCAATAGCAGGTTAATTTGAGATGAAAAAGTCAAAGTTTTTTTCTCGGAAGGTTTTGAAGGCACCATTGCTTTATTTGTAGATTTTCAAATAGTATATGATGGCGAAAATCCGACCTGAACAGATAAAATATTATGGAGCAAGTTATGAAGGAGCTCCGAACTTCGAAGAAGCAACAAAACGTATACAAGAAAAAGTTAAAAAGTATTATGAAGAGCATCAAATTGAGATTAGAAAATATGATAATCAAGAGTACATATTAGATTTTATTGAAATTAATGATTTTGTTCGTAAGTTTTTATAAAGTATAATTAGTGGAGGGTACTATGGAAATTGTAGAATTTAAGGAAAGTGATATTGATACAGTATTCAAAATACAGCAAGCGGCGTACAAGCCGTTATACAAAAAATATCACGATGATAATTTAAATCCATATATGGAAAGCAAAGAAACAGTTTTAAGAAAATATATGAGAGAAGGTTCTAAAGGCTATATTTTTATTAAAGAAGGAACACCAGTGGGAGCAGTTAGAATTAATTTATGTCCTGAAAACAAAATTGGTAAAGTATCTGCATTAGGAGTTCTCCCACAATATCAGAATCAAGGAATAGCGCAAGAGGCACTATTGAAAATAGAAAAGAAACATAGTGATATTGAAAAATGGTTTCTGGACACTATTATGCAAGAGGCAGGAAATTGTCATTTATATGAAAAAATCGGATATAGAAAAACTGGAAACACAGAAGTAATAAATGAGAATATGACATTGGTTTTCTATGAGAAATAGTTTGATAATTTCCAGATTGTAGGGTTAGATAAAGAGTTTAGGTGACATCTACTCAACGCAAACTTGAATTCCATTAATAAGCCATTGTTTGTATGACATCATTCTCTATGTTATATTTTAACTACGGTACCGAAACTTATAAATTAAAAGAGGAGGTAGCCAGTTAATAGCTGGTCATAGAGAAGATGAAATCATTAGGAAATAATATAAAGGGAATTAGAAAAACAATAGGATTAACACAGGAAGAACTTGCATTGCAGATAGGAGTTACACCTCAGGCAGTCAGTAGATGGGAAAATGGAACAGGAATGCCGGACATTTCATTGGTAGTTCCATTGGCAAAAGCATTGTCGGTTTCTACGGATACATTGTTTGGCCTTGCAGACGAAAAGATGGATGATGGGCTTTACATCGTACTTAGAAGACAGGTTGAAAAAATTGAGGAAGAGTCAGAGACTAAGGCAGAAGCGGCATTAGCAGCGTGTCAGTTTATGTTAAAGAAGGTATATGAGGATCCGGATAATTATATTTATTCTGTATATTATGTGGAACAGGTTGCTAATCTCAGCAGATTTGTAGATTTTGAACATTTTGCCGAAGCTAAATGGCCAGGGTATAGAGAACTTGCTATCAAATATGGCTCAAATGCCATTCGATTTGCAAATGATAAGGAATGGGTGGAACGAGCACATTTTGCATTGGCTTGGATATACATTCACGATAGAAATTTTGCTTATGCAAGAGAGCATATTGAACAGTTGCCATCAGTAGCGTCAAATAGACTTCAAGAGAGTATTCTCGCACAACTGGAAAGTTTTGAAAATGGTGTGGATGCTATGCAAGAGATTCTTACACATAATTTACAAAACTTTGCTCGTGCCATTAATAAGGAGAATATGTATGCAATGGAAGATTTTAGCTGGCATAATCCGGCATACGCAGTAGGGTATGGAGAATGGGCTATCAAATTAATAGATACCCTTAGCGACAATAAATACTTAATTTCATATTGCCGTGGATTTCTTCGGGATATATATAAATACCTTATCAATGCAGAAGTCCATATGTACAGATTTGAGGATGCCGCGAAGCATTTTGAAGAATTAAAAGAACGTATGGAGAATCATTATGAATTCTATCAGTCTGTTCTTGCTGATGAGACTGAAAAAGCAAAATATAGTGACAGACAGATTGGATTTATGGAAGCTTATACAAAAGAATTTATAGCAGAAAAACAAAATGATATAATTAACTATATCTTGGGATGTTGGCCAGGCGAACAGGCAGAAAAATTTTCAGAGGCTATTGGATGTAATCAGTAGATTAAAAATAGAAATTTATCAATAATTTTAAGAGTAAATCAATTAGGGTTTACTCTTTTTATACGTATATATTTATTTTCTGGATTGTGCTATAATGAGGCAAATCGGGGTTGTAGGAGAATCTAAATGGCAATAGCAAAATTTAGGGAACTTAAATATCTACTAGTTGAGTTGTAGGAGAAGTATGCAAGATAGCGTAATAAATTGAATTTTAAATAGGAGAGAAATAATATGGCAAAATTAGAAAAGAATTTAACAGGGAATTTTGATACAATACTGAAACGAATTGAGAATGGTATTTTAAGTGGAAGTGTATCAGCAAAGTTGGAAGATTCCAGTGATTTTAGGGATGGAAATTCCAGATGCAGTGTGCGAGTGTTTGAACGCTACAGCTACACAGGAGGAAACAGATTAAGCTTAAACGTAACCTTGTTTCAAGGAGAAAGTGGAACAATAAGAATTTCGGCAATTGCAGCAGGTGGCAGTCAGGCAATGTTCTTTAAAGTGAACACATGGGGTGAGGAAGCTTTTTTGGATAAACTTCGGGAACTGTTGTAGAATTTTGATACATAAATAAAATACATAATATTGAAAAACAAGTAGTCTTATTGTAGAATTAACTGTATTGTAGAGCGAGGTATAACATGGGAAAATTTACAGGATATCTTATCTGCACAGACTGCGATGGCACTCTAACATATGAGCCGGGCAAGGTGTCAGATGAGAATGCACAGGCAATTAAATATTTTCAACAAGAAGGTGGACTGTTCACGTTAGCTACAGGAAGATTTCCAGACCATGTAGAATTGTTTAAGGATAAAATACAGATAAATGCTCCGATGGTTTCCTTAAATGGGACATTACTGTATGATATTAGTAATAATTCTATGATAAATAAATGGGGAATTTCTACAGAGGATTGTTTTAAAATGTTATCTTATGTAATAGAACAATATCCGAATGTATGGGATTTCTGGATGAATGGAGTATTGAAGGATGGAACTTTTGGCAGTGTTGGATATAATCCATCAGAACATTCTCTAGAGGATGAAAGTTTAAAAGAAACATTAACAGAATTTCCAAAAGAAATGCTAAAAATGGTAATTGCTGCACCATCTGATGTTATTAAAGAATTGCAGGCAGATTTGAAAAATAGGTTTGGTGAAGAGTTCCGATTCGATACCAGCTGGCCGGAAGGCTTGGAAATTCAACGGATAGATAGTGGAAAAGGTGTTGCGGTCAAGTATATGAAAGAACACTTGGGAGTAGATATTCATACAACCATTGGTGTAGGAGATTATGAAAATGATATGACATTGCTGGAATGTGCTGATGTAGGATATGCAGTAAGCAATGCCATCGAAAGTGTAAAAAAGATAGCTGACAAGCTAACTGTTTCAAATAAGGAACATGCACTAGCAGCAATAATAAACGATTTGGAAAGAGGGTTATAGAATGAATAAAAAGACAAAAACAATATTAGGTGGTGTGCTAATCTTAATTATCATAGCAGCAGTTATTATTGCTGTTAAAGTTAACGTGAGCAAAAGTGATAAAAACAAGGCAGCAGAGACAACAGTAGTAGAACAAAGTCAGGGAGGGAATGGCGGTCAGACAAAGCCAGATGATGAGAATTATGTTACAATCCCACCAGAGACAGAAGCAGTGAATAAATCTACAACAAATTATTTTGATAATATTGATGTTGTCGAGGAGACAACAAAGAAAAAAAATAAGCGAAATAAAAAAGATAACGAGTCAGAGGCATATCCCGGAGAAAACGATGGCTGGTCGCCTTTGGTTTCGCCGGATGATTTGGAACAGTAGTGTAGAAGTTACATATTTATATATTAGGAAGTGGCAGATATAGAGGCTGGAAGGTATTTCCAGCCTTTGTACCTATGTACATAAAACTTTCAGGGATAATAGTTATGGATAATAGGAGACAATATGAAGTGACCTCACAATTGTAGATTCGTGGATTTACCTGT